>RGAU01000053.1 GCA_009919975.1 Gammaproteobacteria bacterium | reverse complement strand
CCGTGGCGAAGCCAAAGCCAGGCCGCCACAAGCACGCCGGCGCTCTCGCACAGCAGGTAAAGGGTGAAGAAGCCCAGCACCCGCGGCGCCGCCCGGGCCCCGGGGTGGAGCAGGGCCAGGAGCGCACTCAGGGGCAGCCACAGGGGCAGGGCGGTGACCAGCAGCACCGTAGCAAGACCCAACAGGGGAAGGGTGAGCGCGCGCCGTTGTAGGGTCGTCATCAAGGGGCCTCCAGGGGATCGGCGTAGCGCTCCCCAGCTCGCCGAGCGCGCACCGCCTCCAGGATTTTCTCGTGCGCCGCTTTATCAATGGGATAGTGCCAGGCTACCCACAGGCCGAGAAGATTGAACAGGCTTGGCACGAGGGCGTAGAGGATTTTTAAGGTGAGCACCACGGCCTCGGGCTGGGCGGCGTTGGGGACGTAGCCCACGGCGCCGAGGATGGGAAAGGCGATAAAGACCCCGAAGGCGGCGGCGAGCTTCTTGCTGACGGCCCAAAGGCCGATGATCTCCCCCTCCTTACGTTCCCCGGAGCGAAGCTCTTCGTAATCGATGACGTCGGCTTGCATAGGAGATACTGCTCGACGTTGGGGTCGCCGATGACGTAATCGACGTAGTAGGGAATCAGCGTGGCGGGCAGATTGCTCCCGATCGCAGCGATGGTGTAGCTCGCCAACAGAATGCGAAAGGGGCGGTTTTTCAGCCGCGCGCCCAGGGTTCGTAGGCTCGGCAGGGCCGTGCTGCTGCGATGGCCGTGGCGTTCCTTCACCAGCCAAACGCAGGCCAGGCACGCGAGCACTACGAGGGGCGCGTAGCTGAGGGCCACGGCGCGAAACTTGGCGCGCTCGGCGTCCGGGCCGTCGCCAAGGCCCAGGGCCCCCTGGATGATGGCGGGGGAAGCGGCGGCGAGGATGGTGCCCAGAATCAGCGCCCCGTCACGCAGGGAGAGGATTGCCGTGCGCTCGTCGTAGTCCTGGGTCAGCTCGGCGCCAAGGGATTCGTAGGGCACGGTAATGGCGGTCCAGGCAAGGAACACCACAAAAAGCCCCACCCCAAACCACAGCAGGGCGCCCTCGGGGCTCAGGGCCGGGGGAGAGAAAAGCAGGTAAAGGGCGACGACCAGCGGTGGCACGCCTAAGGCAATCCAGGGCCGGCGGCGCCCAAGGGGGCTTGTGGTCCGATCGGATAGGGCGCCGATGACCGGGTCGCTGACGGCGTCGAAGAGGCGGATGGCCAGGAGCACAAAGCCCACGAGCGCGATGTCTGCACCCACCACGTCCGTATAGAATTTCGGCAGATACACGTATAGCGGGATGCCCACCACAGCCAGGGCGAAGGCCGGTGCGGCGTAGGCTAGGCGATGGCCCCAGGGTATGGAAGCGGCCATGGGTAGGATCTCCCGAAAGCGAGCGGGTAACGGCTAGGAAGCACGATGACTTCGCATTCTGACCCAACTGACCGATTTATGCGCCCTCGCCTTGGGGGCCGCTGGGAGCGGGCCTTTGCGCCCCTCGCGGAGCGCCTCTTCCGGGCTCTCGTGGAGGATGAGGCCCTAGGGGCGGGGCTCTGCGTGGTTCGCCGGGGCGAGGTGGTGGTCGACATCTTTGGGGGCTTCGCTGACCGGGCCCGCACCCGGCCCTGGGGCCGGGATAGCCTGGTCTGCCTGTTCTCCGCCGGAAAGCCTGTGGCCGCGGTGCTGGCACTCCAGGCCGTGGCCGCCGGGGAGGCGTCTCTGGCGGCGCCCCTGGGCGCCCTCTGGGCTCCGGCCCGGGGCACGCCCGCGGATGAGTTGACGCTCGCCGCACTCCTCGCCCATCGGAGCGGCTACCCCGCCTTCCCCGAGGGCGCATTGGCTTTCGAAGGGCTCGCCGACGCCCCGAAGGCCGCTGAGGCGCTGCTGGCGCAGGCGCCGGCCTGGGCCCCGGGGACGGCCCACGGCTACCACCCGCGCAGCTACGGAACGCTACTCGAAACCTGGCTCCTGGCGGCCACGGGGGAGGGCGTGGGTCCGCGCCTTGAGCGCTATGCGGCGGCCCAGGGGCTGGAGCTCGCCTTTGGCCTGAGCGATCCGCAGCGCGCCCGCTGCGTTAGCCTGGTGCCTGGCGCCCCGGAGCGCTTGCCGCCGGGCCCCGATGCGGACTTTTTGACGGCCCTGGCCACGCCCGGATCTCTAACGGCCCGGGCCTTTGGGGCCCCAAAGGCGCCCCGGGGCTATGCGGGGCTGGCGTCCTTCCAGCAGGCCGTGCTGCCCGCGATGAATCTTCATGGCACGGCCCAGGGGCTCGCCAAAGCCTATGCGGGCTTCCTCACCGATGCTCCGGGCCTGGGGCCCGCGCTTTGGGAAACGGCCCTGGCGCCGCAAAGCCAGGGGTTTGATCCCGTCCTGCGGCGGGAGACAGCTTTTGGCCTGGGCTTCATGCGCCCTACGGCGCAGACGCCCCTTGGCCTCGGCCCCCGGTCCTTTGGCCATCCCGGCGCCGGGGGTACGCTGGCCTTCGCGGACCCGGACGCCGGCGTCGCCTTTGCCTTGGCCGTGAACCGCCAGGTGCCCGGGGCCATTGCCTCAAGCCCCCTGGGGCAAGCGCTGGTGGAAACCCTGGCCCACTGCTTATGATGACTGCGTGAAAATGAACCCCTTCAAGCTGTTTCTTGCTGCGCTGTGGGTGCTCGGCGCCCGGCGTCGAGCCCTGCTTCGGGCCCTGGCCCCCGCGCTCTTTGCTCATGGCGCCTTCGCCCTGTGGAGCGCGCTGGCCCCGGAGGCCGCCCTGGCGGCCCTTCCCGGGGCCATGCTGCTGGCCCTGGCGCTTCATGTGCTGGTTTCCGTGAACGTGCTTCGCCTGGTGCTATTGGGCCCGCACGCCGTGCCGCCCCTGGGCCTAGCGCCCTGGGGCCGGCGCCAGTGGCGCTTTCTGGGGGCCCTCGGGCTTCAGACCCTGGCCATGACCTTCGCCATGCTGGCCTTTGCGCCGCTGGCTTTTCTGGGGGTTCCCGGGCTCGCCATCTGCGCCGCGGCCGGCATTGTTGCCGCAGGGCGCGCTTCCCTCCTGCTTCCCGAAGCTGCCCTCGATCGGCCCTTCGATGGGCGCGTGCTGTGGCAGCGGGGCCAGGGCGCGAGCCTTGCCCTGGCCTTCATTGTGCTGGTTCCCGTGGTGCTCCAGGCGCTGCTTCTCGGGCCCCTCGGCGAGGACGGCGGCTGGGCGCTCTCACTTCTTTTCACGCTACTGGCTCAGGGCGCTTCGGCCTGGACCACCGCGACCTTGGCACTGGCAGCCAGCACCCTTGAACGGCAGGCGCCCCCGGCCTCGCCGATCTCCGCTGAAGCACCTCCGCCCCTCGAGGTCACCCCGGATGCTGACGCCGGGATTCTTCGTATTACGCTCCGCGGCCCCTTGGCGACCCAGGCCCTGGGGCAGGCGGCGGCGGGGGACCCCTGCGTCGCGGCCCATGGCCGGCTTAAGGGCGTTTTGCTGCGCCTTGAAGGCCCGAGCTGGTCCTGCGCTTCTGAGCAAAGCGCCTCCGCCCTCGATACGGTGCTGTCCCACCTGGGGATCCTTCGGGTTCACCAAACCCATTTGCTTCGGGTGGCCCTGCTTGGGGACGGCGGCTGGGTAGGCCAGCAGGGCATGCTTGGGAAGCATTTCCCGGACGCGGAGGTGCGCGTGGGGGAGGACGGAGAAGGGGACGCTTTAGAGGCGTGGCTGAAGGGCGCTTAAGCCGGCAGCGTTGCCCGGTGGCTGCGCCGAAGTAGGCGCCACAGAAGCCCCCCCGCTACCAGCGCGAGGCCCAGGGCAAGGCCAATCCAAAACCCGTAAACGCCTAGTGGCTCAAGCCCCGGCACCCAGCCGAGGCCCAGCGCTGTGCCTAGGGGGAGGGCAAAGAGCCAGTAGCCTCCGAAGGCGATGAGCATGGGGCCGCGCGTGTCCTTGTAGCCCCGAAGGGCCCCCATGGCCGTGGCCTGGGCGCTATCCACGATGATGTAAACGGCGACGAAGAGCAGAAGGGTGGCGCTGAGCAGGGCCACGTCCCCTTCCCGGGTGTAGAGGCGCGCAATCCCCTCTCGAGCCCCCAGCAGGATCAGCGCGGCGGCGATGCCCACCCCCACGGCGGCGGCGATGGCCACCTCCGCCGCCCGGCGCGCAGCCTTGGGGCGCCCCTCGCCGAGGGCATGGCCAATGCGAATGGTCGCCGCAATGCCCAGGCCCATCGGCAGCATGAAAATAATCCCGTTCACGGAGAAGGCGATCTGCTGCGCCGCCACGGCGGTGGCGCCGAAGCGGGCCACCAAAAGCGTGACCAGGGAAAAGGCGGCCATTTCAAAGAAGGACGCCAGGCCAATGGGCATGCCCAGGCGCAGCAGCTGGCCGAGCGTGCCCCAGGCCGGGCCTTTGGGGCGGGTGAAGAGGTTCGTGCCCCGCACCGCCGGGAGGCGGCCCAGGAGCCAGAGCATGGCTGCGGCCTCAAACCACATGGTGATAGCCATGGCTACGCCGCAGCCCGCGCCGCCGAGGGCCGGGGCACCCCAGTGGCCAAAGATGAAGACCCAGTTCAGCAGGCCCTTTAGGCCCAGGGCGAAGACCGCGACGTACATGGCGGGGCGCGTATCCCCCATGCCGTCACACAAGTAGCGACCCACGAAGTAAAACATGATCCCGGGCAAGCCCCAGCGCGCCGTATCGAGGTAGCGTTCCGCGTAGGGAATAACCTTGGGATCGGCTCCGAGCAGGTGGTAGAGCTTTGGTGCCTGATCGATCAGGAGCAGGATGAGGCCGCCGAGCAGGAGCGCCATCCAGAAGCCCTGGTGCACGAGGGGCCCCACGGCGTCCCGGCGCCCCTCCCCCCGAAGCTGTGCAATATTGGGGGTGAGGGCCATGAGTACGCCCATGAGGAGCAGCATGGTAGGCCAGATCACGTTCCCCCCAAGGGCGACCCCGGCCAAATCCTCGGCGCTCACACGCCCAGCCATCACCGTGTCGAGCACGCCCATGCCCATTTGCGCCAGCTGGGTGGCTACAGCGGGTAGGGCGAGGCGAACCAGAGCCCCCAGCTCGGCGCTGCGGGGCGGAAGGTTCGCCTCCGGACAAGGGGCCGCAGGCGGAAGGGTTGGGTCGGCCATGGGGTGGACGCCTGGAGATCAACGCGTGGGGGGCGAGTGTAGCGCGCTTTGATGGGAAGATCGGTGGCGGTCCTGTTTGCTTCCCCTTTTTGATCGCAGCAGCGCCTTAAAATCGCGTATCATTTTAGCCAACAAAACCACGCTGGTAATGGAAGAAAAGCGGCAGGATGCCTGAAGCCCAAGACCCGTCCTCGCAAGCGTCCTCTCGGGGAGCGCTGGATTTTGAGACCTTTGCCGAACGCTTTAGGCGCCCGGGCCCTCGGGAATGGCTAGTCCCTGCGCTTATGGTGCTCGGTGCCCTTGGGCTCGGGGCAGCCCTGGCACTAAGCCCCTGGGGACTTCATCACCCGGCCCTTGCTGGCGCGGGGGCAGCGGCCCTTGGCGCCCTCGCGGTTGTGCTTGGGGGCCTTTGGCTTCGGCGCCGCGCCCCACTCTTCCTCCCTCAACTCTTTGGGATCCTGCCAGCCTTCAGCCGCCTCGCCCAGGCGCTGGGAATCGGCTTCGCGGCGATCGACGGGCGGCGACACCACTACCTCGCCAACGAGCTCGCGGAGAAGGGCTTTCAGCACGTGGAGGCCGCCCTCGAAGGCCCCTTTGAGCGGGATCGCCGTACGCGCGTCCGCTCCACCCGGGAGGCGCCCTATCCGGTAAAGAGCGATTTGGTGCGCCGGGGCATGGTTGAGCCGGGGGTCGTGGTCGGCCATCAGGCTTGGCTCCGCTCGCCCCAGGGCTGGGTGCACGACCATACAGGGGTAGTGTCCCTGGCCCCGGGGGTCATCGCAGTCCTGTCCCTCGATACCTCGGAGCAGGAACAGATCCGAGAAAGGCTGATACGTTTGCAACGCCAGCTCGCGCTGGGAGAGATGGTGGCGGGCTTCGTGCACGACGCGAACAACATGCTTTTTGCCGGGCGAAGCGCCCTGGCCGCGCTGGACGCCGATCCGGAAAAGGTCCGGGAAATTCTCCCCGTGCTGGTCAGCGTGGTAACTCAGGCGGAGGAGATTGTGTCGCGCCTCAGCCGCTTCGCGAACCGGCGCTTGGGCCCTCGGGTGCCCACGAATTTAAAGGGCGCGCTTGCAGACCTTCGAGACTTCGCAGGCTATTTGCTGCCGAGCAGCATTACCCTCGATTGCGTCCTTGCAGAGCCCTCCCCGTTCGTGGCCCTGGACGCCGCAGAACTGCACCACACGCTGTTGAATTTGGTCGTGAATGCGCGGGATGCGCTAGGTGGGCAGGGGCGCATCGTTCTTGAGTGTGGCCCTGGGGCAGCGCCGGGGCAGGTGCGCCTCGCCGTACGGGATAACGGCCCCGGCGTTCCCGAGGCGCTTCGCCCGTACATCTTCGACCCTTTCGTGACCACGAAGAACGAGGAGGCGGGGGAGGGCACGGGGCTTGGCCTGGTGATGGCTCGCGCCTTCGCCGAAAGTGCCAACGGTACCCTTGAGCTCGAAGACAGCGCCGAAGGTGCTTGCTTCGCCTTTACCTTTCCGGCCTGCGAGCCCCGGGAAGGGGGGGCCTAGAACCCCGCTTCCCCCGCGATGATGGTGCTGAGGTAGGCGGCCGTGAGGGGCTCATAGGTGCTGCTGCCCGGCTTCAGAACGAAGAGGCTGTCGCCCCCGACCTTAGCGAGGTCGTAGCCCTCTTCCCGGAGCGTTTTCTTCACCAGCTTGAAGGTGCTGGTGGTCTCCTGGTCATGCTGGATGCGCAAAAAGACGGGGCGCGCATAGCTCGGTAGGGCGCCTTCGACGTGGGCCGAGAAGGCCTCGAGATCGAAGTTCTCGTCCTGTAGGTACAGGGCCGCCATGCCGGCCCGGCCATTGGTGCCAGGAATTTCTACCCCGTAGACGTTAGCGCTGGCCACGGCGGGGAAACCGTTAAGTTGCTCCGCGACCTCGTTGGTGGAGCAGTTTTCCCCTTTCCAGCGAAAGGTGTCCCCGGTGCGGTCGACGAACTGATAGTGACGCTGAAAGAAGGCGAAGCCCACCTCCACTTCGCGGATGAGGTCGCCCGTATTGAAGTAGCGGTCCCCGGGCGCGAGGACGTTATGGACGATCTTCTTGGCCGAAGCGTCCCGGTCCGTGTAGCCATCGAAGGGCGCCTTGGCGTCGATCTTATTCAGCAAAAGCCCAGGCTGGCCCCGGGGCACGGGAATGCACATGCCGTGGGGGTCGCGGACAATCTCGTTGTCCTCGTCGTCGTATTTCACCAGCACGTGAGGCGTAACGCCGAAGCCGATGGTTTCGTCCTTGTTAAAGGCGTTTACAAAACCCGAGTTACCTTCGCTGGCGCCATAAATTTCATGCACTCGAGGCACCCCAAAGCGCGTCTTAAAGGGCTTCCAGATATCCGGGCGCAGGCCATTGCCGATCATCTTTTGCAGGGGGTTGTCCGCGTCGTCGGCGGCCGGGGGTTGGTTCATGAGGTAGCGGCACAGCTCGCCCACGTAAACGAAGGTATTGCAGCGCTGCTCCCGCACCTCCCGCAGGAAGTTGCTAGCGGAGAAGCGACGGCGCAGCACGGTGCTGGCCCCGGCCCAAAGTACCGAACCGAGGCCAATGACCAGCCCCGTGGAGTGGTAGAGGGGCAGGCAGTTGTACACCCGATCCTCGGGCTGAATGTTTAGGCACACCACCCCGTAGCCCTGCATGCCCTTGAAGCATCGTTCGTTGGAGAGCACCGCAGCCTTCGGAAGGCCTGTGGTGCCGGAGGTGAAAACAAAGAAGCAGGGGTCCTTTTGGAGGACCGTCGCCTGCGCGTCGGGGACGCCGTCGGGCAGGGCGTCGTCCCGATCGTCAAAGGGTCGGGCCCAGGAGGGAAGGGTGGCACCACCGCGGTCCGGGACCACCAAGCGCGCGCCGGGGTCCATGGGGAGGTCGCTTTCAATCTCCACGATAGCCGATAGGCACTCCTCTCCTATGAGGAGCGCTTTGGCGTCGATGGTGTTTAGGCTGTGGAGGAGCACGGAGCCCCGTTGGTTCGTATTCAAAAGCCCCGCCACGGCGCCCAGCTTGCAGATCCCAAAGAGCGTGGTTAGGAAGGCGATGCGATTTTCCAGCATCATGGCCACGGCGTCGCCCTTGCCTAAGCCCAGGTGGCCGCTTAAATACTGGGCCACCCGGTTGGCTCGGGTTTCAAACTCTCGCCAGCTGATCGTCTCCCCTTCGCAGGTGAGGGCTGGCGCATCGCCTCGGCGCTCCGCTTGGCGGGTGAGCAGGGTACCCAGGTTTTCCGCGCTCTCCCGGTCATATTGCTTCATGGTGGCTCCGCGATAGAGAGCCTTCGCCATAAAGAGCACTTCGGACGCGCTGGTCACCGGATGTTGCCTCCCGCAGGGTCGTTAAGAATGGTCACAGAGGAGGAATAGCAACTCCCGGGGCCCCCGTCGACCCCCGGGGGGGAGATTCTGCCCCCTAACCCCCGCAACCGGGGATGCGCGCGAGCGCCGCCTGGGCGAGGGCTTCCCGCTGGGGCAAGAAGGTAGCGGCTGGGGGATGGGACCCTTCGAGGCGCAGGGCCACGAAGCAACGCCCTTCCGGGGCATCGAGCGCGCCCACGAACCAGCCCACGTCCGGTCCCCCCGGAGGACGGCTCCAGCCCGTTTTGCCTCGCCAAGGCCGCCCCCCTAGGGGGGCTTTTTCCATCAGTGTCCAGAGCTTCTCCTGGGCCTCGGGGTCTGCGGGGAGGGCGCCGAGGCTGAGGGCCTCTAGAAAAGCCACCTGCTCCAGGGGGGAGATGGCGAGGGGCCCTCTTAGCCAGAATTCGACGGTGTCATCGCTGCGCCCATTGCCATAGCCCACGCGCGCCAGGAAGGCAGCCATGGCGCTGGGGCCAAGGCGGGCCACGAGGGCTTGGTAGTGGGGGAGGGCCGAGCGGTGGAAGGCCTCCCGAAGGGGTAGGGGGCCGTTGATCTCTTCCCGATCCCGGCGTACCCCGTCCCAGGGCAGGACGGTGTCGGCATTGGCGACCAAACCGGCCTCGAGGGACGCCAGGGTACTGGCGAGCTTAAAGGTGGATGCGGGGACCGAGCGCCGCTGGGCTGGGGCCAGGGCGGATACCCAGGGATTAGCCATCCCCGGGGCCTTCACCACTAGGGTAGCGGGATAGGGCGCGCCTTCGGCGAGGGCCGTGAGGTCGGGGTGCACCGTGGCGGGCTCCGCCGCCAGGGATCGGGAAAGCCCGAGGAGAACCAGGCAGAAGAGCCAGGACTTAGGCCTTCGCCAAAGGTGCTTACGCAAGGGCGCGCTGCCGAGCTTGCTCCGGTGTGCTTTGGGTCCAGCTTTGATAGGCGCGGAAGAAGGAGTTGGGATCCGTGAAGCCTAGGAGGTAAGCAATTTCCGAATGGCTGAAATCCGTTCCCCTGAGGTAGTGATCGGCGAGGCCTAGGCGCGTTTCATGGAGCACCTGCTGAAAGCTGGTGCCCTCCTGCTGGAGCTGGCGTTGGAGCGTACGGGGGCGGGTCTCGAGGCGCTCCGAAGCCACTTCCACGGAGGCGTGGCCACTCGGCAAGGTAATCATCAGACAGCGCTTCAAGCGGCTCTGGAGCGGGGTCTTTCCCTGGCTCAGGTGCTCCGGGTAGTGGCGCGCGAGGACCCGATCCGCAGTGCGGAAGGGGCGCTCGGCGTCCGCGCTGGAAAACTGAAGGCTGATGATGGTGCCGGGCTGAATAGGCGTCCCGAAGAATCGGGCATAGGCCGCCGAGGCCGGACGGTGGAGCGGCGCCTGGACCCGCTTCGGGATCAGCATTTCATCGGTGCCGAGGCGGCTTAAACGCACAAGCGTTAGCAGTTCGAGCAGGACGAGGGAGTCCGGTACCCGATCCCCTTGATCGAGAAAAAACAAATCGATTTCGAGGCCCTTGGACGGACGCATCACCCGAAGCTGAAGGGGGCCCATGAGGGCCTTAAAGCGGCTGAGGCGGGTGAAACCGGCAGCGAGGGTAGGGCTGCATAGGGTGGCGATGACCGCCGGGGCAAAGGTGCCGTAGGTGATCTGATCAAGAAGCGCCAGGGCTGGCGCTTCAGCGGCGCTCTGCCGTTCCACGGCGCGCCATAGGCGAAAGTATTCGTCCGTGGTGAGCCGGGGGCTTGGATCGGTCAGGCGCTCCACCGGGAGCTGCGCATCCCGAAGCAGCGCGGGCACCGCATAGCCCGCGTCGCTAAGGCCCTGAGCCCAGCCCTCGGGAAGGGCATAGCGCGTTTTGAGCGTTGTCCGCATGGTGATCTGCTCATTTCGCCAACTGCTTGATCCTATGACGGTTTCCCTTTGAAAGCACTCGCCAAAGGCGCCTTTTTCTCAAAAAAAGTGGCTAAACGCTTGATTCTTAAAGCTGGGCTTAAGGACCACCCAAGAGGATAGAGAGCGTGTACTCTTTTGCCTTCCTTTCCCATGTCCGCGATGAGGTCTTCCGTGCTCGAACGATTCCAGATGGCCCAGCAAGGTACGACGGCGCAGCGGGAGGTGCAGGCGGGGCTCGTGACCTTCATGGCCATGGCCTACATCGTCGTGGTGAACCCGAGCCTTCTGTCGCAAACGGGCATGGATTACGGCGCGGTGTTTGTGGCCACCTGCTTAGCCGCGGCCCTCGGCTCCCTGGCCATGGGCTGGCTGGCAAATTACCCCGTGGCCCTGGCCCCGGGCATGGGGCAAAACGCCTTCTTTACCTTTGCCGTGGTGCTGGGCGAGGGGCACCGCTTTGAGACCGCCCTCGGCGCTGTCTTTATTTCCGGGGTGATCTTTATCGTGCTCAGCGTGCTACCGCTGCGGGCCTGGCTCATCAATGCCATTCCCCGCAGCTTGAAGCTGGGCATCGCCGCGGGCATTGGGCTCTTTATTGGTTTTATCTCCTTGCGCAATGCCGCCATTGTGGTTGACGATCCGGCCACCCTAGTCACCTCCGGGACCCTCCTTAGCGCTGGGCCCATGATGGCCATTCTCGGCTTTGCCCTGATTGTGGCCCTGGCGGCCCGGGGGCTGGCGGCCGCGGTACTGCTCGGTATGCTGGCCATGACCGTGCTGGGCTGGCTCACGGGGACGGCGGAGTTCAAGGGCGTGCTGGCCCTGCCCCCGGACCCAACGCCCTTGCTCTTTGCCCTTGATATTCAGGGGGCCCTTTCCCTGTCCATGCTGACCA
The DNA here is from genome assembly GCA_009919975.1 of Gammaproteobacteria bacterium. GTDB lineage: Bacteria > Pseudomonadota > Gammaproteobacteria > Pseudomonadales > Azotimanducaceae > Salivita. The sequence continues at coordinate 1,288 of RGAU01000053.1, read as the reverse complement.
CCATCCTCACCCTTTTGCTGGTGGATGTCTTCGATACCGCCGGCACCCTGGTGGCGGTGGCCGAACGCAGCGGCATCGTGCGCGCCGATGGCTCTCTGCCACGGCTTCGAGCGGCGCTCCTCGCCGATTCCTCCGCCACGGCGCTGGGCGCGCTCCTCGGCACCTCGTCCACCACCAGCTTTATCGAGAGCGGGGCCGGGGTGGCCGCCGGGGGACGGACCGGGCTTACGGCCATTACGACGGGCCTTTTGTTCCTGGCCTGCCTCTTTCTTGCGCCCCTGGCGCAAAGCGTGCCCCCCTTTGCTACGGCCGCGGCGCTGCTTTTCGTGGCCTGCCTCATGGCTCGGGGCCTCGCCGATCTGCCCTGGGATGATCTGACGGAAGCTGCCCCGGCGGTGGTGACGGCGCTTGCCATGCCCCTCTTTTTCTCCGTAGCCGACGGAATCGGCATTGGCTTTATTGTCTACGCCCTAGTGAAGTTGATTAGCGGGCGGGCTGGGGAGGCGCCGGCGGCGGTCTGGCTGATCGCGGGCATTTTTGGGCTGAAATTCGCCTTTCTCTAAGCGCCTTTGGCCTTGAGGTCGAGCTAGGTATGCAAATCGCGCCATTGGTCGTTCCTGGTGCAATAATTCTGAAACATGCTCCGCCTTTGCGCGCGTCTTGCGTATACTTCGTCGCGCCAGCCCCGGGTCGGTGGCTGGAGGGCTAGCGATTTCGATGTTTCGCGGTATCGAATCGCCTTGGCACAGGGTTTGCTGTGCTGTTCATCGAAGGTGGCGTGAAATTCCTCCCAAAATGGTCTGCCTCTGCGCGTCGTAACTGGCGTAGCGGGGTCAAAGCATTTGATTTCCGCCGTCGCAACCATTCGATCCCAGGGGTCTTGGACATGACGAAATTCAACGGTAAGGGGGCTCCCTTCGGTGCACGGCGTGCGCTGGCGGTAGCCGTATTGGCAGCGTCTCTTCCCGCCGCAGCACTGGCGGAGGAAGCACGGGTAGAAGAAATCGTGGTGGAAGGCAGCCTTCGCAGCCTTCCCGGGGAAAACGTGGAATCGGTCTTCGGCTTCTCGAAGTCCCTTCTTGAGCTCCCCCGGTCCGCTTCCACGATCTCTTCGGAGCAGATCGAGCGCTTTGGCATCAATGATATTGATGACATGGTCGCCCTCGCCCCCGGCAGCTTCACCCAGTCCTTTTTCGGCGTCGCGGGCTCCCTCGACGTTCGTGGTACCCCCGGGGAGACCTACTTCCGCGGGATGCGTCGCCTGGATAACCCCGGCAACTACCCCACC
>RGAU01000052.1 GCA_009919975.1 Gammaproteobacteria bacterium | reverse complement strand
CGTGAGCACCACCTCCGCCTCGGGAAAGGCCAGAGCCGCCACAATGCCCAGGCATCCGGAGCCCGTACACAGATCCACGATGCGCTGGGGTTCCTCTGCGCCAAGCCAAGGCTGGAGCCCCTCAGTGAGCATCATGCCCAGGGGGGAGCGCGGGATCAGCACGCGCTCATCGACGAAAAACTCGAGGCCACAATAGGGCGCCCGACCCGTGATGTAGGCGGTGGGGCGGCCCTGAAGGCGGCTTTGCACCGCGGCGGCCAGGCGCCGGCGCTCCTCGAGTAACAGCACGCCATCGAGCACCCAATCCGCCCGATCCTGGGGAAGGGCGAGCACCCCAAGAACCAGCGCCAAGGCCTCATCCCAGAGCGTCTCCTGGCCCTGCCCCAGGTACAAATCGCCCCGCCCCAGGGCGCTCACGGCATAGCGCAGCCAGTCCCGGACCGTTTTGAGCTCATCTACTGCGCTCACCGCGCCCCCTCCTCCATGCGCCACAGTTCTACCTCCGGCCCCTGGGCGCCCCGCCCCGCTACGGCGCCGCCAAGACCAAGGGCCCGTACCTCCGCCGCCCCTAAGGATTGCGCGAGGGTCGCCGCCAGCGCTTGGCTTGCCGCCTGTGCTTCCGCCCCCCGCCCCGCCTCCGACTGTAGATGTACCAAAAGCAGCCAACGCCCCGGGAGCGTCGCCAACCATGCCTGCTCCGGCGCGGTGAACCAGCGACGAAGGGCTTCCTCAGGCGCTTGAAGCCGAAGCCGTCCTGTCTCCGTAAGGGCCTTTCGCGCTGCCGCTGCTGTGGGCAAAGCGGGGTCGCGCCCCTGAACCTCGATGAGCTGCGCGAAGACCTCTCGGGTTCCGCGCTGGCTCACGTAGAGCGCCCGCACCCCGTCGGAGGCTTCAAAGAGGGCATAGTGCTGCTCCCCATCCCGGCCATATAGGTCCGCAACACCGAAGACCTCGTGGGCGTACAGCGCGCTCGAGCCGCAATCCCGCCCGGCGCAGAGGAAGCGTGCCGTTCCCGGGAGCTGCGCCCGAAGGTCCTCGAAGGCCCGGCGGGGTTCGGTGCCCCGGGGGAAGGCCCAGCGCATCCCCTGCCAGGGGCCGGTCACGGTGAGCGCGGCCTGCCCGTCGAGAAGCGACTCCTCCTGTGTGACCCGGGCCTGGGGTAGGCGCCAGGGGCGCGCCGAGCCCCGCTCCTGCATCTCAATCAACTCAGCCCGGAGGGCCGAATCCGGTGCCAGGGCGGCCTGCCCCGCTCCGCTGAGCAGAACCAGTACCGCGAGCAATGCCATACCCTTTGCCCTTACCGTTCCCTTTCCCACACCAACCCTCCCTGGGTTTTTCACCGCTGAACGCCCGTGGGATCAAGCCAAAAGGTCAAGCGCGCGCCCTGGGGGGCCCAATCGTCGAGCTCAAGCACCAATCCCCCGGCGGTGGGGAAAGGGGCGAGCACCCCCGCTAAGCGCTGAGCCAAGCGCGGGAGCAAGGGGCGATGGGACACCACAAGAAGCGGCGCTTCAATGCCAAGCCCTTCAAGCGCCTCCCGAGCGGCCCGCTCATCACCGTCGGGCATGAGCGCTGGCAAGGAAGAAAGAGGCGTCAGCCTCCACCGCGCGGCAATAAGGCGGGCCGTTTCCTGCGCGCGATGGTAGGGAGAACTGACCACCTGCAACCCCTGCGAAACCCAGGGGCCAAGATGTTCCGCCACCTGCTGAACCTGGGCCTCCCCTTCCGGAAGTAAGGCTGCGGCGGGATGGATCCCCGCCGCCTGCCCATGGCGCAAAAGGAGCACGTTCCTCACGGCTGCCGCCAGGCGACGGCGACGTCGTCACGCTGCTCCGCGAGCATCAGGCGTACGAGCACCTCGGGAAGCTGCCGCCCCTCAAAGAGAATGGCGTGAAGGCCCTGGCAGATCGGCATGGGCACGGCGAGGCGCTGGGCCTCCTGCCAGACGCTGCGCACCGTATTAACCCCCTCTGCGAGCTTGCCAAGATGCGCCGCCGCGTCTTCGAGGCTTCGCCCTTCCCCAATGGCCCGCCCGAGCTGGAAGTTCCGAGACAGGGGGGAACTGCAGGTCACCATGAGATCCCCTACTCCGGCCAAGCCCAAAAGCGTGAGGGGATTGGCCCCCTTAGCCACGGCAAATTGACTCATCTCTGCAAGCCCCCGGGTCAGGAGCATGGCGCGGGAGTTCTCCCCGGCGCCAAGGGCTGCCGCCATGCCCGACGCGAGGGCATAGATGTTCTTCAGCGCGCCGGCAAGCTCGACGCCGTAGCGGTCGCCGTTGGAGTAGACGCGGAAGGATCGGGAGTGCACGCGCCGCTGCACCTCTTCACAGAGCGCTGCCTCGGCGGAAGCAATGACCGTCCCCGTGAAATGCCCCTGGGCGATTTCCTCGGCGAGATTAGGCCCCGAGAGCACGCCAATACGGGCCTGGGGGCAGGCCGCCGCGAGCACTTCGCTCATCAGCGTGAAGCCGTCCCGGGCCAAGCCCTTCGTAGTACTGATGAGGCCCGTACCGGGTTCAAGCAGCGTACCGAGCCTCTCAGCCACGGCGGGGAGCGCGGCGCTAGGGACGGCGACAAAAACCAGCCGCGCCCCCGCCACGGCGCCCGGAAGATCGGTGGTGGGTTCTACGCCGTCGGCTAGGGGATGCCCCGGCAGGTAGCGAACGTTTTCCCGATCCCGGGCTAAGGCTGCGCACTGGGACGGGTCCCGGAGCCAGAGGGCCACCTCATGGCCTCGAGCGGCGACAATGTTGGCAATGACGGTGCCAAAGTTTCCGGCACCAAGGACCGCGATTTTGACTCCCTCATCGCCCATAACGGCCTGACCCCCAAGAAAAAAGACCGCGCCCAGGGGGCGCGGTCTCCTAGTCTATCAGGCCAGCTCGGCAAGCAGACGATTCATGCAGCGCAGGTAGGCTGCGGGATCGTCTAGGGGGTCGCCCTCGGCCAACTTGGCCTGGGCCAGAAGCACCTCGGCTAGATCCTGGCGCCGCTCCCCATCCTGCTCCTGCTCAAAGCGACGGAGAAGCACGTGATTACCGTTGACCTCAAGGATCGGCGCCGCCTCCGGAACCGCCTGCCCCGCGGACTTCAGGAGACGCCGCATTTGGCTCCCCATTTCATCCTCCTCCACGACTAGGCATGCCGGGGAGTCGGTGAGCCGGTCGCTAACGCGGACGGTCTTCACCCGCTCCCCGAGGGCCTTCTTCAGCCCCTCGAGCACATCCTCGGCCAGGGCCACCGTGGGCTCGGGCGCATCGCTGCCTGAGCCCGCCACCTCCGGGAGCTCCTTCAGATCAATGGCGCCCCGAGCCACGTCCTTTAGGGGCGTGCCCTTGTACTCGGAAAGATGGCTCATGAGCCACTCATCCAAGCGATGGGAAAGAAGGAGGACTTCCACCCCACGTTTGCGCAGAGCCTCGATATGGGGCGATCCCTTGGCAGCGGCGAAGCTATCGCCGGTGACGTAGTAGATCGCCTTCTGCCCGTCGGGGCAGCGCTCCAGGTAGGCATCTAGGCTGTGGGTCTCAGCCGAACTGTCGTCCTTCGTGGAGGCAAAGCGCAGCAGGGAGGCCACCCGCTCCTTGTTGGCGAAGTCCTCCGCTGGCCCTTCCTTCAGCACGGGCCCGAGCTCGTTCCAGAAGGTCTGGTAGGCCGCTTCGTCATTCTTCGCGAGCTTCTCGAGCATATCGAGAACCCGCTTAGTGAGCGCGCCCCGAATCGCCTCCACCCGTTCATCCTGCTGGAGAATCTCCCGGCTGACGTTGAGCGGCAGGTCTGCAGAATCGATCACCCCCCGCACAAAGCGGAGGTACAGCGGCAGGAACTGCTCTGCGTCGTCCATGATGAACACGCGACGCACGTAAAGCTTCAGGCCCCGGGGGCTTTCCCGGTGATAGAGATCAAAGGGGGCTCGCTTGGGCACGTAAAGCAGCGAGGTGTACTCGTGCTTCCCTTCCACCCGATTGTGGCTGTAGCAAAGCGGGTCTTCAAAATCGTGGGCCAGGTGCTGGTAAAAGGCGTGGTACTCCCCTTCCTCGATGTCTTTCCGGGGGCGGGTCCACAGCGCTTTGGCCTCGTTGACGGTCTCCCACTGGATCTCGCCCTTCTTCTCCTTGGGTTTATCCCCCTCCATCTCTGGCAGCTGCACGGGAATAGCGATGTGATCGGCGTACTTCTTAATAACGCTCCGGACTCGATAAGGCTCGAGGAACTCCTCGGCGTCGGCCTTCAGGTGCAGGGTTATGGTGGTGCCCCGTTGGGTCCGCGTGCCAGGCGCCAGCTCGTAGTCCGCTTCCCCCGCGGAACGCCAGCACCAGGCCTCGCTCTCCCCCGCACGGCGGGTCTCCACTTCTACGCGATCGGCCACGATGAAAGAGGCGTAGAAACCTACCCCGAACTGGCCGATAAGCTGGGAATCCTTTTGCTGATCACCGGTAAGCTGCTCGAGGAACCGGGCCGTACCGGAGCGGGCAATGGTGCCCAGGTTCTCGATGAGTTCCTGCCGATTCATGCCAATCCCGTTATCCTCGATGGAGAGGGTGCGGGCATCCTTGTCGAAGGACAGGCGAATGCGCAGATCGCTGTCCTCCCCGAGCCACTCGGGGTGGCTAAGGGCTTCGAAGCGGAGCTTATCCACCGCATCGGAGGCGTTGGAGACCAGCTCCCGAAGAAACACCTCCCGATTGGAGTACAGGGAGTGGATCATCAGCTTGAGGAGCTGCTTGGCCTCGGCCTCGAAACCGCGGGTTTCCGTTCCGGCGGGGGTTTGGTCCTGCTGTTCGCTCATGGGGTGCCTCCATTTCGTGATGCCTCAGAAATGGGGATGGAGAGTCGCCCCTTCAAGGGCCTCCTCAACATAAAAGGCCACAAAGGACGCCATAAAAAAAGCCGCGCGAGCTGCCCCGCGCGGCTTTTCCTCGGGCTTACGCCGGAAGGCGCTCGCCTAGGCGGGGCCTCAGCCCCAGCCCGTGAGCTCCGCCAAGGCATCGCCAATGTCGGCGAGGCTTTTCACGGTCTTCACCCCTGCGTCTTCCAGGGCCGCAAACTTCTCGTCCGCCGTACCCTTGCCGCCGGCGATGATCGCCCCAGCATGGCCCATGCGCTTACCGGGAGGCGCCGTCACCCCAGCGATGTAGCCCACCACGGGCTTGGTAACCTTCGCCTTGATGAAGGCTGCCGCATCTTCTTCGGCGGTCCCGCCGATCTCCCCCACCATCACAATGGCTTCCGTTGCCGGATCCTCTTGGAACAGCTTCAGGATATCGATGAAGTGGCTGCCCGGAATCGGGTCACCGCCAATGCCCACGCAGGTGGACTGGCCATAGCCCTTATCCGTGGTTTGCTTCACCGCCTCGTAGGTCAGGGTGCCAGAGCGCGACACGATGCCCACCTTCCCGGGAAGGTGAATGGAGCCAGGCATGATCCCGATCTTGCAGGCGCCGGGGGTGATGACCCCGGGGCAGTTCGGGCCGATGAGGCGAACGTTGTCCATCTCGTCTAGGCGGGCCTTCACCTCGAGCATATCGAGGGTAGGGATGCCTTCCGTAATGCAGACGATGAGCTCAATGCCCGCATTCGCTGCTTCAAGGATCGAGTCCTTGCAGAAGGGGGCCGGCACGTAGATCACGGAGGCGGTGGCACCGGTAGCCGCCACGGCGTCCTTCACCGTATCGAAGACCGGCAGTCCCAGGTGGGTCGTACCGCCCTTGCCCGGGGTTACGCCGCCCACGAGCTGGGTGCCGTAGGCCAGCGCCTGCTCCGAGTGGAGCGTGCCCTGCCCGCCGGTGAAGCCCTGGCAGATGACCTTGGTGTTGGCGTCAATCAGAATGCTCATGCGGCACCTCCAGCAGCAGCCACGGCCTTATCAGCCGCATCGATGAGGGACTCGGCGGCGATGATGTTCAGCCCCGAGGTGCTGAGACGCTCGCGCCCCGCTTCCGCATTGTTCCCCTCAAAGCGCACCACCACGGGGACGTTTACCCCCACCTCTTCCACGGCACCGATGATGCCGTCAGCAATGGTTACGCAGGAGACGATGCCCCCAAAGATGTTGATGAGCACGGCCTTCACGTTGCTATCGGAAAGGATGATCTTGAAGGCTTCGGACACCGTCTCCTTGGTCGCGCCACCGCCCACATCAAGGAAGTTGGCCGGACTGCCACCGCGGTGCTTCACCAGGTCCATGGTGCCCATGGCCAGCCCTGCGCCATTGACCATGCATCCAATGGTGCCGTCGAGCGCCACATAGTTCAGGCTGAACTGGGCCGCGTGCTCCTCCCGGGGATCTTCCTGGCTCGGATCCTGGAGGGCCTGGAGCTTGGGCTGGCGATAGAGGGCGTTGCCGTCGATGTTAATCTTCGCATCGAGGCAATGGACCTTCCCTTCCGTGGTGATCACGAGCGGGTTGATCTCGAGGAGCGCGCAATCGAGCTCCTGGAAGAGCTTTGCGAGGCCCAGGAAGAGCGCCGTGAACTCCTTGATTTGGTTCCCTTCAAGGCCCAAAGCAAAGGCGAGTTCCCGACCCTGATAGGGCTGAGCACCTACGGCGGGATCGATAACGGCCCGAAGAATCTTCTCCGGGGTCTCTTCCGCCACCTTCTCGATTTCCACGCCCCCTTCCGTGGACGCCATGAAGACCACGCGCCGGGTGCCCCGGTCGATAACCGCACCGAGGTAAAGCTCGGTGGCGATATCCGTGCAGTTCTCCACGTAGATCTTGCTGACGGGCTGACCCTTCTCATCGGTCTGGAAGGTCACCAGCCGCTGGCCCACCCATTTCTCGGCAAAGGCCCGGACCTCGTCAAGGCTATCGCAGAGCTTCACGCCCCCAGCCTTGCCCCGTCCCCCGGCATGAACCTGGGCCTTCGCGACCCAGCGCGTGCCCCCAATTTTTTCCGCCGCAGCCACCGCCTCATCCGGCGTATCCACGGCATGACCCACGGATACGGGCAGCCCGTATTCCCGGAATAACGCCTTTGCTTGATATTCGTGAAGATTCATTTCTCTTCCCGCTCGCGTCAAAACGCGGCCAGCGAACGCTGACCCCCCAGAACCGCCGGCCCCGGCGCACAGCGCCGGGCCCGACGTTCAACTCTGGCGCCCCCGAGGGAGCGCCCCTGCAATACGACTTAGCGCCGACGATTGGCGACGTGGATGGCGTGCCCATGGACGCCTAGCGCCGCCTCATGCATGGCCTCCGACAGCGTCGGGTGCGCAAACATGGTCAGGGCAAGATCTTCTGCCGTGGCCGCAAACTCGAGCGCAATCACCGCCTGGGCGATGAGCTCGGAAGCCTGGGGACCCAGCACGTGCACGGCGAGGATCCGATCCGTGGCTTCGTCGGCGATGATCTTCACAAAGCCGTCCGTGTCGTTCGCGGCCAGCGCCCGGCCACTCACGGCGAAGGGGAAGGTGCCCACCTTCACCTTCTCTCCGCGCTGCTTCAGAGCTTCCTCACTCGGCCCCACCCAGGCCAATTCCGGGTGGGTGTAGATCACGGAGGGGACGGCATCGTAGTTCACGAGGGGCTTCTTGCCGGCGATGCGCTCCGCCACCATCACGCCCTCTTCCATGCCCTTATGCGCCAGCATGGGGCCGCGGACCGCGTCCCCGACGGCGTAGATCCCCGGGGCGCCGGTTTCGCATAGATCGTTTACGTAGATGAAACCGCGCTCATCAAGATTCACGCCGCTGTCCTGGGCCAGGAGCCCTTCCGTGGCCGGGCGACGGCCCACGGCGACGATGAGCTTGTCGAAGCTCTCCTGATGCTCGCCGTCCCCATCCTTGTAGGTCACGACCACCTTCTTGCCTTTTCGCTCGGACGCCGTCACCCGCGCCCCGAGGCGGATATCCAGCCCCTGGCGCTTAAAAATCTTCAGCGCATCCCCGGCTATGCGGCGATCCGCCATGGGCAGGAAATCGTCAAGGGCTTCGAGGAGCGTGACTTCGCTTCCGAGCCGGCTCCAAACGCTGCCTAGCTCGAGGCCGATAACCCCAGCGCCGATCACCCCTAGGCGCTTCGGCACCGCGTTGAATTCCAGGGCGCCGGTGGAATCGACGACCACGTCGCCATCCATGGGCGTCGGGGGAATCGCCACGGGCACGGACCCGGGGGCGAGGATCACCGAGGTCGCCTCCAGGGTTTGGGTGGCGCCGGCAAAATCCGTGAACTCCACCTTGCGGTTCGCAAGAAGGCGACCGGATCCCGCCAGATGAGCAACCCCGTTGGCCTTGAAGAGCCCCGCGACGCCGCCCGTAAGCTTTTTCACGATGCCCGCCTTGTGCTCGATCATCTTCGGCACGTCCGGGGTCACGCCCTTCGTCGTGATGCCGATATCGCCGAAGTGATCCCGAGCCTCCACGTACTTGTGGCTTGCATCGAGGAGCGCCTTGGAGGGAATGCAGCCCCAGTTCAGGCAGGTACCGCCGGGGGCCGGGGCGCCGTCCGCATCTTGCGACTTATCAATGCAGGCGGTTCTGAAGCCCAGCTGGGCACAGCGAATGGCGGCGTGATACCCCGCCGGGCCCGCGCCAATCACCACTACGTCGTATTGCGTCGTCATCCCTATGCTCCCTGTCCTTAGATATCCAGCAGCATGCGGGCCGGTTCCTCAAGGAGATCCTTGATGGTCACCAGGAATCGCACGGCCTCCGAGCCATCGATCAAGCGGTGGTCGTAGGACAGCGCCAGATACATCATGGGTTGGATGACCACCTGGCCGTTCACGGCCATGGGGCGATCCTGGATTTTATGCATGCCGAGAATTGCCGTTTGCGGCGGATTCAGAATCGGCGTGGACATCAGAGACCCAAACACCCCGCCATTGGAGATGGTGAAGGTGCCCCCGGCCATGTCCTCGAGGGCTAGCTTGCCGTCCCGGGCCTTCAGGCCATAGTCCCGAATGCTCTCTTCTATCTGAGCCAGGGACAGACCATCGGCATCGCGGATGATGGGCACCACAAGGCCCCGGTCCGTGCCCACGGCCACCCCGACGTCGTAGTAACCGTGATAGACAATGTCGTTGCCGTCGATGGAGCCATTCACCGCGGGGAAGCGCTTAAGGGCTTCCGTAGCAGCGCGCACAAAGAAGCTCATAAAGCCCAGGCGCGTACCATTGTGCGCCTTCTCAAAGTCATCCTTGTAGCGAGCCCGAAGATCCATGATGGGCTGCATATTCACTTCGTTGAAGGTCGTGAGCATGGCCGCCGTCTGCTGAGCTTCCACCAGGCGCCGGGCGATGGAGGCCCGGAGACGGGTCATGGGCACGCGCCGCTCTGGGCGCTGCCCTTCCGCCTGGCCCACGCCCGGAAGGCGCTGGAGCCCTTCGCTCGCCGGCGCCGCCGGGGCAGAGGGCGCGGCGGCCGCCTGCGCAGGGGCCGAAGCCGGCGCCGTCGCGGCTTTCTCTACATCCTCCTTGGTGATTCGACCATCGCGCCCTGAACCCCGCACCTGAGCGAGTTCAACCCCGAGTTCGCTGGCCGCCTTCCGCGCGGCGGGGGAAGCCGCGCCACCGGGGCCCGCCGGTGCTTCCGCGGGGGCTTCCGCGGCGGGCTCCGCCGCCACAGGCGCGGGAGTGCTGGCCGCAGCGCCGGCTTCGAAGATCCCGAGCAATTCTTCCGAGAGCACCGTTTCGCCCACGTCCTTGTGGATGGCCGTCAACACCCCGTCGGCGGGGGCTACGACTTCAAGCACCACCTTATCCGTTTCGATATCGACCAGGAGCTCGTCCCGGGAAACTGCCTCCCCCACGGCCTTGTGCCAGGTGGCCACGGTGCCGTCGGCAACGGATTCAGGAAACTGAGGCGCCTTAATTTCAGTGCTCATTTCAAGGGGTTCCTTGCATCTCGACGGAACGGGCCGCCACCCTTTCTAATCGCTAAGTGGTTACGCTTCGCCGGGGCCAAGGGCCTCGGCGATGAGCTGCTCTTGCTGCGCTAGGTGCAGGGACATGTACCCCGCCGCCGGCGCAGCCGAAGAGGCCCGTCCGGCGTATTCGAGCACCAGCTTTTTGTTGTGCTCCGTCGCTACGCGCTGCATGTGATGCTGGGACGGATACCATGCACCCTGATTCTTCGGCTCTTCCTGACACCACACGATGGACTTCAGCCCCCGGTAGGGCGCGAGGGCCTCGGCGAGCTCATCGTGGGGGAAGGGATAGAGCTGCTCGATGCGGATAAGGGCCACATCATCCCGCTCAAGGTCCCGGCGCCGCTGCAGCAGGTCGTAGTAAACCTTGCCGGAGCAGAGCACGGCGCGCTTCACCGCCTTGGCCGGAAGCTCGTCGACTTCCTTGATCACGGTCTGGAACTGCCCATCGCAAAGCTCTTCCAAGGTGGAAATGGCGAGCTTGTGCCGCAGAAGGCTCTTCGGCGTCATCACCACCAGGGGCTTGCGCAGGGGGCGCTTAATCTGGCGCCGGAGCATGTGATAGACCTGCGCCGGGGTGGAGGGAATGCACACCTGAATGTTGTGCTCCGCGCACAGCTGAAGGAAGCGCTCAAGGCGTGCGGAGGAGTGCTCCGGGCCTGCCCCTTCGTAGCCGTGGGGCAGAAGCATGGTCAGGCCGCAGAGGCGTTGCCACTTGTGTTCACCGGAGACGATGAACTGATCGATCACCACCTGGGCACCGTTGGCAAAGTCACCGAACTGCGCTTCCCAGATCACCAACGCATTGGGCGTGGTGGTGGAGTAACCGTACTCAAAGGCCAGCACCGCTTCCTCGGAGAGGAGCGAATCGTAGATATCAAAGGTGGGCCACTGGGCCAGCTTGTTCAGGGGAATGAAGCGCTGACCGGTCTTTTGATCGTGCAGCGCTGCGTGACGGTGGGAGAAGGTACCAACCCCCACGTCTTGCCCCGTTAGGCGCACGGGGAAGCCCTCATCGAGGAGGGTCGCGTAGGCCATGGTCTCGGCGAAGCCCCAGTTGATGGGCATGGCACCGGCGGCCATGCGCTGCCGGTCTTCCATCAGCTTTTGCACCTGGCGATGCAGCACAAAGCCATCGGGGAGACTTTGGAGCTCACCGGCCAAATACTGGAAGCGCGCCAGATCAAAGCGCGTATCGCAGCTCGATTGCGTGTCCTGGTTCAGATAGGGGCGCCAATCCACAAAAAGGGATGCATCCGGATCCCGCACCAGGGACAGGGCCACGTGCCGTCCCGCATCGAGCGAACTCCGATAGTTATCCACCAGGGTCTGCTCGTTCTCCCCAGAGATCACGCCCTGCTCCACCAGCTGCCGGGCATAAAGCGTCCGCGTAGTGGGGTGCTGGCGAATCTTTTGGTACATCTGGGGCTGGGTCTTCGCCGGCTCTTCCGCCTCGTTGTGCCCCCGACGGCGATAGCAGACGAGGTCGATGACCACGTCCTTTCCGAATTCCATGCGGTAATCGACGGCAAGCTGCACGGCGAAAACCACCGCTTCCGGATCATCACCGTTCACATGCAGGATCGGCGCCTGCACCATCTTCGCCACTTCCGTGCAGTACTCCGTGGACCGCGCGTCTTCTTGATGGCTGGTGGTAAAGCCCACCTGATTATTAATGATGAGATGAATCGTGCCCCCGGTGCGGTAGCCTCGGGTTTGGCTCATCTGGAAGGTTTCCATGACCACGCCCTGCCCCGCGAAGGCGGCGTCGCCGTGGATCACCACGGGCATCACTTTCCGGTGCTTGTAGTCGAGGCGCCGATCTTGCCGGGCCCGGACGCTGCCCTCGGCCACGGGATTGACGATCTCGAGGTGGGAGGGGTTGAAGGCCAGGGCTACGTGCATTTCACCGCCGGGGGTCACCACGTTGGTGGAGAAGCCCTGGTGGTACTTCACATCCCCGAGCCCTGGGCCGGGGAAACCTTGCCCTCAAATTCATCAAACAGCTCATCGGGCTGCTTGCCCAGGATGTTCACCAGGACGTTCAAGCGGCCCCGGTGCGCCATGGCGATCACCGTTTCCACGATGCCATGGCCGCCGGCGCGCTGCAGGCACTCGTGGAGCGCAGGAATCAGCGACTCCCCGCCCTCGAGGCCAAAGCGCTTGGTGCCGGGATAACGATTCTGCAGATATTTTTCGAGCCCCTCGGCCGCCGTCAAACGCTCAAGAATCATGCTCTTTGCGTCGGCGTCGTAGCTCGGATGGGCGCGGACACTCTCAAGGCGCTGCTGCACCCAGAGCTTCTCGGCCTCGTCCACGATGTGCATGAACTCGGCGCCCACGGTCCCGCAGTAGGAGGCCTCTAGAGCGCCTATGATGTCGCGCAGGGGCGCCTGGGCCTGCCCGAAGAAAAAGGAACCGGTTTGGAAAACGGTGTCGAGGTCGGCCTCCGAAAGGCGATGGTAGGTAAGATCGAGGACGGGGGTGGCCGGTCGCTCCATCAAGCCCAGGGGATCGATGTTCGCCCGCTTATGGCCCCGATGACGGTAGGCGGAGATCAGCTCGAGGACGCGCACCTGCTTTTGTTCTTGCTCGCTGGAAACGGAGGGCGGAGGCGTGGCCGGGCGAGCTAAATTGCGGGAGCGGCCGAGCTGTTCGAAATGGGTGCGAATGGGGGCATGGGGGACATCCGGGGCGATG
>RGAU01000051.1 GCA_009919975.1 Gammaproteobacteria bacterium | reverse complement strand
TCGCGCCTCGGGTATTCTGGCTAAATTGCAGGGTGGGGAACAATTCGGCACAGTCCTGCTCCCCGAAAGCGGCCCGCTGGCCGCCCGCAAACAGTGGCTGGCCAGCCATCTCAAGGAAAAAGGTGTCCTGACCCTGGATGCCGGCGCCGTCAACGTCCTGAGACATTCCGGCAAAAGCCTGCTGCCGGTCGGCATCAAAGCCGTCAAGGGCAATTTCCAGCGAGGTGAAGTAGTCAGCTGCGTGGATGAATCCGGCGTGGCCATCGCCCGTGGCCTGGTGAATTTCAGTGCAGAGGAGCTGGGCTTGATTCTAGGTGCGGCGACTGACGAGATTGCCACGCGCCTCGGTTATCCGGGCGCGCAGGAGGTCATCCACCGAGACGATCTGGTGGTGCTTTGAGGTGCTAGCCCTTGAGGGCGTGAACCTGAGCGTTCAGCCGAGCCTTGTGGCGGGCGGCCTTGTTCTTATGAAGAATGCCCTTATCAGCCATGCGATCGATCACTGGGACCGCGGCCTGATAGGCTGCCGTGGCGTTGTTGTAGTCACCGCCGGCAATGGTCGCTTGGACCTTTTTGATCGCAGTGCGCACCATGGAGCGCAGGCTGGCGTTATGTTGGCGACGCTTTTCCGCTTGGCGGGCGCGCTTTTTAGCAGTTGCAGTATTCGCCACGGGGAATCTCCGAATCGCGGGCGTTGCTTGAAAGGCGCGGAGACTGTCGCCCGGGAGGGGTGAAGCCCGTGAACGGTGAGGCGCAGGGAGGCCTGGGGCGCCGTTCTGCGGTCGTGGGTGCCATGACCAGCCTCTCCCGGGTGCTGGGGCTGCTGCGGGATATGGTGCTCGCTCAGCTGCTCGGGGCCCAGCCCGCGGCCGACGCCTTCTATGTGGCGTTCAAGATTCCGAACTTCTTCCGACGCATGTTCGCTGAAGGGGCCTTTTCCCAGGGCTTCGTTCCCGTCCTCACGGCGGCGCGGCAGAGCGATCCACCGGAGGCTGTGCAACGGCTCGTGGCCGCCGTGGCGGGGGCCCTGGGGCTTCTATTGCTGGTGTTGACGGCATCCGCGATGATCTTCAGCGAAGCGGTTATCGGGGTCTTTGCGCCGGGGCTCGGCGCCGATCCCCGGGGTGCGCTCGCCGCCGAACTGCTGGTGCTGACTGCGCCCTATCTCTTTTTTATCTCCCTCACCGCCCTTGCCGCGGGGGTGCAGAACGTTCACGGCACCTTTGCGCGCCCAGCGATCACCCCCATTTGGCTCAATATCTGCCTGCTCGCAGCGGCCTGGGGCCTCGCGCCCTGGCTGGGCCGTCCGGCCCTTGCTTTGGCCTGGGGTGTGCTTCTCGCCGGGATCGTACAGTTTCTTTTTCAGCTGCCGGCGCTGGCGCGCCTCGGTTATCTCCGCTGGCCTCGCCTCGAACTGAGCCATCCAGGGGTCCGGAGGATCGGGGTATTGATGTTGCCAGCCCTGTTCGCAGCCTCCGTCAGCCAGATCAATCTCCTCATCGATACCATTCTGGCGTCTCTGCTCCAAAGCGGGAGCGTGTCCTGGCTCTACTACGGGGACCGGCTCATGGAGCTGCCCCTGGGCATCTTCGCGATTGCCCTCGGCACGGTGCTGTTGCCGCGCCTTTCTCAGCACCACAGCGCCGGGGATCGCGCCAGCTTCAGCCACGCGCTGGATCTTGGTCTCCGTTTGGCCTTGCTGCTCACCGTTCCGGCGGCGGTCGCCTTGGCGGTGTTGGCCCAGCCGCTCATGGGCACCCTTTTCCAGTACGGTGCCATGACCCCGGCGGATGCCAGGGCCGCCGCGGCGGCGCTCCAAGCCTATACCCTGGGGCTTCTGGGCTTTACCGGCGTTAAGGTGTTGGCGCCGGCGTTCTTTGCGCAGCAGGACACGAAAACCCCGGTGCGCTTCGCCACCTTGCTCTTAACCTGCTTTTGATTGGGCCTCTGGCGCACGTCGGGTTGGCCCTCGCCACGGGGCTTGCGGCGCTCTTGCAGGCGGGGCTTCTGGCGCGGGCCTTGCTCCGTCGCGGGGACTGGACGCCGGCGCCGGCCCTTGCCCGCTTTTGTTTTGCCTTGCTCCTGGCGACCTTGGCCATGGCTCTGGCGCTGTTTTTAGCGCTTCCCGATGCAGGGTTTTGGTTTGCCGCACCGCCGCTTTTCCGGGGGGCAGCCCTGGCGGGGCTCGTGGTCCTGGGGCTGGTCGTCTATGCCAGCGCGCTGACTCTCCTGGGCTATGGCCCCCGGTGGCTTCGCTCGCTTCTCGCCCAATAGGTGAGCTTCCCCCCTATGCCCCGTATACTGCGTCTCTGAATTTTGAGCCTTAGGAGCCTTCCCCGTGGAACTGATCCGAGGGATGCATAACGTGCGTCCGGCGCATCGCGGGTGCGTGGCGACCATTGGCAACTTCGACGGGGTTCATCGAGGGCATCAGGCGATTCTTCAGACCCTCAAGGCTCGGGCTCGGGAATGGGGATGCAAAACGGCGCTCATCACCTTCGAGCCCCAGCCTCGGGAGTTCTTCCAGGGCAAAGAGGTACCCGCACGGCTTACCCGGCTGCGAGAGAAGTGGGCGCGCTTAAAGGCCTTGGGCGTTGATCTCTTGGTGCTCCTGCCCTTTAACGAGGCGCTTGCAAACAGCGACCCGGAAGCCTGGGCGCGGTCGGTTTTTGTCGACGGCCTCGCGGTGCGCCACGTGCTTGTGGGGGACGACTTTCGCTTTGGGCACCAGCGGCGAGGCGATGGCGCTTTACTTCGAGCCCTCGGCGCAGAAGCCGGCTTTACCGTCGCCGCCACTCCCACGGTGCGGGAGGGGGGGGAACGCATCTCCTCTAGTCGTATTCGTGCGTGCCTCGCCGAGGCCGACTTTGCAGCCGCGGAGCAGCTCCTCGGCGCGCCCTACAGCATCACCGGGCGGGTGGTCTATGGACGCCAGCTGGGGCGAACGCTCTCCATGCCCACGGCTAATCTGCGCCTTCAGCGCTATCGCTCCCCCTTAAGCGGGGTCTTTACGGTGGTGGTGGAGGGGCTCGATCGTCCCTACGGCGGGGTGTGCAATATCGGTGTTCGCCCCACCGTGGAGGGGCGGGAGCCGCTGCTTGAGGTTCATCTCTTCGATTTTGAGGGGTCCCTTTACGGCCAGCTTTTGACCGTGCGTTTTCTCGAAAAGATTCGGGACGAGCAGCGCTTCGATGGCCTCGAGGCCCTTCAAGCGCAGATTCACCGGGATGCTGCCGCGGCCCGGGTGCGCTGGGCCCAGGAGCCTGCCCCTTGAGCCTCCGGGGGCAAGCCCTGGGGCTTGCGGGACTGCTGCTCATCCTCGATCAGGCCACGAAGGCGCTGGTCCGGGAAAGCCTGGCGCTGGGTGCACGCCTGGACCTTACGCCCTTCTTTGCCCTGGTCCACGCAGAGAATCGGGGTGCCGCCTTTTCTTTCCTTGCCGGGGCTTCGGGCTGGCAGCGCTGGTTTTTCCTAGCGCTGGCCCTGGGCTTTACCCTTTGGGTGTTGCGGGAGCTTCGGGCCCTTGGCGCCGAGCAGCGGGCTCTGGCCCTGACCTACGGGGCTCTGCTTGGCGGCGCGCTCGGCAATGCGCTGGATCGCGCCGTCTCCGGCGCTGTCACCGATTTCCTGCTTGTTCATTGGCAGGACCACTACTTCCCCGCCTTTAACGTGGCAGATAGCGCGCTGACCGGCGCGGTCATGGCGCTTTTGCTTCTGTGGTGGAAAGACGGGCACAACACGCCAGCGGAGGATTCGTGAACGCACTTGCCATTGGCCCGCAAACCCGGGTGACCCTGCACTTTGCCCTGCGCCTGCCCTCGGGAGAGGTGCTGGATTCCACCTTTGAGGGCAAGCCCGCTACCTTCACCCTGGGGGATGGC
Source organism: Gammaproteobacteria bacterium (assembly GCA_009919975.1). Lineage (GTDB taxonomy): Bacteria > Pseudomonadota > Gammaproteobacteria > Pseudomonadales > Azotimanducaceae > Salivita. The sequence continues at coordinate 8,696 of RGAU01000051.1, read as the reverse complement.
AACTTGCCGGGGGGCTTTGAAGCCTGCCTTCTGGGGCTCGAAGCCGGAGCCTCGGAAACCTTCGAAGTGCCGCCGGAGCGCGCCTTCGGTCAGCCCAATCCCAACAACGTTCAGCGCTTTCCCCGGGCCAATTTTGGCCCGGAGCTCGCCCTTGAGCCGGGCCTGGTGCTTTCCTTCGCCGATGCGGCTAAAAGTGAGCTTCCTGGGGTGGTCACGGCGCTGGAAGGTGACGAGGTGGTGGTGGACTTCAATCATCCCCTCGCAGGGCGTACGGTCACCTTTGAGGTTGCCGTCATCACCGTGGAAGCGGTGGAGGAGTAATAACCATGAATTCCGAACCGCTGCAGGGGATGGACGTCAAGCTGGCTAACCCCCGGGGGTTCTGCGCCGGGGTGGATCGGGCCATTGATATCGTGGAGCGGGCGCTTGCCGCCTTTGGCCCCCCCGTCTACGTGCGCCACGAGGTGGTTCACAATCGCACCGTGGTCGAGGATCTGCGTCAGCGCGGGGCCCGCTTTGTTGATGAGCTGGAGGAAGTTCCCGACGATTCGGTGGTGATCTTTAGTGCCCACGGTGTGCCCCGGTGGGTGCAGGAGGCCGCCGCGGCGCGTCAGCTGAAGGTCTTCGATGCGACCTGCCCCCTGGTGACTAAGGTGCACATGGAAGTCATGAAGTTCAGCCGTCAGGGCCGGGAGTGCATCCTCATTGGCCATGAAGGGCACCCGGAGGTAGAGGGCACGCTGGGGCAGTTTGACCGTACCCAGGGCGGTGAAATGTACCTCGTGGAGGACGAAGCGGATGTCGCCGCCTTGGCGGTCCGCAATCCCGAAGCCCTGTCCTTCGTCACCCAAACCACCCTGTCCGTAGACGATACGGCCAAGGTGATTGACGCCCTACGGGAGCGCTTCCCCGCCATCGAGGGGCCTCGGAAGGACGATATTTGCTACGCCACGCAGAACCGCCAGGACTCGGTACGAACCCTCGCGGCGCGCTGCGATGTCGTGCTCGTGGTGGGGTCCGCCAATTCATCGAATTCCAACCGCCTCCGGGAACTGGCAGAGCGGGAAGGGACGCGGGCCTTTTTGTTGGATGGTCCCGAGGGATTGGACCTGACGTGGTTCGAAGGGGCGCGGGCCATTGGCGTTACTGCTGGCGCCTCGGCGCCGGAGGACGTGGTCCAGGCCGTGGTCGCTCAGCTGCGGGCCTGGGGGGCTGCGGTTGCTGAGGAGCTCGCGGGGACTCCGGAAACCATTACCTTCTCCTTACCCAAGGAGCTGCGGGTTGTCGCCGTCGATTAGGCCAGTCGCGGGCTTTACGCTCTTGGAGCTCCTCGTGGTGATGGTGCTCCTGGCCGTGCTGGCCTCCGTAGCACTGCCGAGCTATCGGGACTATCAGCGCCAGGGCCATCGAAGCGCGGCTATCGTTGATCTGGGTCGCTGTGCCCAAGCGTTGGAGCGCCTTCGCGTGGCTGAACTCACCTATGCGAATGCCCAGCTGGGCAGCCTTTGTGGCGCCCAGTCCCCCCGCCAGGGGGACGCGCGCTACACCCTCACCTTAAGTGGCTTAAGCGCCACGGACTACGTGCTGCTGGCCACCCCTCAGGGGGCTCAGGCCGGGGATGGCGCTCTGCGCCTTCAAGCCTCTGGGGTCCGGCACTGGGATCGCAACAACAACGGTCTTTTTGAAGATGATGAAGCGTCCTGGCAATTTTAAGGGCGAGGGGATCACCCTTCTAGAACTGTTGGCTATCGTCGCCGTGCTGGCGATCCTGTCTCGGGCGGCCCTCCCTGATTTTTCCGCTGTCCTTGAGCAGAGCCGGCTGGCGGCGGGGGCCAATGGCTTTGTGCGTGCCCTAGCCTTGGCGCGGACGGAAGCCCTGAGCCGGGGCGAGGCCGTACGCCTCAGGGCCCTCGGTGCGGGAAGCACAAACCCCTGGGGGACGGGCTACGCCGTGGAAACCGCGGCGGGCGTCGTGCTTAGACAATTTTCCGTGACCGCCGTGGAGGTGGCGGAGGCGGCGGGCGCGGACCGGGTGACCATCCTTCCCGAAGGTCGTCTCCAGAGCGGCGCCGTGTTGCGCTTCTGCGGACCCTCGGGAGCCGGCCTCGAGCTCACGCTAGGGCGGAGCGGACGGGTCAGTCGTCGGGCGATGAGCTGTGCCTAAGCTTCACGGCTTTTCTCTCCTTGAAGTGCTGGTGGCTATGACGCTCCTAGCCCTGGGAGTGCTCGGCATGGGGGGCTTACAGCTTTCCGTGCTTCGGGCCCAGCAGGGGAGCCTAGAGCGAACCCAGGCCACCCTTTTGGCTGAAGACCTCCTCGAACGCGCGTGGCTTAATCCGGGGCAGAGTTATGTTCTAGGCTTTGACGCGGAGCCACCCAGCAGTGTCGATTGCCAGTCCCAAAGCTGTACCCCGGCCCAGCTTCGACGTTTTGATCAGGCCCAATGGCTACAAGCGCTGGCGAACGCCCTCCCCGAGGGCGACGGGGCCGTGGAGGAGTCGGGCCTTGAGCGTCGGGTCACGGTGCGCTGGCGGGAGGGGCCGGATAGCCCTCTCGTTTCTCTCTCTCTCCTGACCCTGACGGCAGCGCCGTGAATGCCCGAGGGGTCACGCTCATCGAGCTCATGATCGCACTCGCGCTGGGGGCGATCGTCTCCCTGGGCGCGGTTCAGCTCTTCGATGCCAGCCAGCGCAGCGCAAGCCTGGGGGAGGGGCAGGCGCGACTCCAGGAAAATGGCCGCTTTGCCCTGGCGTTCCTTCGGGAAGCGGTGCGGGGCGCAGGGCTTGCGCCCTGTTCCGGGCTTACGCCAACGCTGCGCAGCACCCTGCGAGGGAGCACGGGGGATGCCCCTCCGCCGCGCTTTGCCCTCAGCGCTGGCCTTTCCGGTTATGACGGAGGCCGGCAGGGCTTCGCGCCGTCCCTGACGGGAAACGACCTGGGTCTGGATGCGGACAAGCTTCGCGCCGGAAGTGATGTTTTGGTGGTTCGGGGCTTTCAGGGGGAGGGGCTCAGGCTCGTGAGCGATATGCCTCAGCCTTCGGCGGTGCTGTTCACAGAGACCCCGGCGTCCCCGGCGCTTTTCGCTTCCGGGGCGGTACTACTGATCAGCGACTGTCGGCGCGGCACTATTTTTCAGATTCAAGGCGCGGGCACCACAGGGCAAGGCTTTCGCCTCACGCGCACTCAGGGTGCGAATCCTTCTCCTGGGAACTTCACCACCGATCTCTATTTTGATGGCAGCCCCTTTGCTGCTGGCGCCATCATCCAGGCCGTCTCCGTGCGCAGCTTTTTCATCGCCCCGGGGGTCGGTGAGAACAATCGTGGGGACGCCCCTCCCACCCTCTATCAGAAAGGCGCCGGCGTCGCGGAGGCCCTGGTGGAGGGGGTGGAGGATCTTCAGCTCCGCTTCGCCGTGGACCAGGACGGAGATGGGGTACCAGAGCAATATCTTAGCGCCGGGTCCGTGGCCGACTTTGCCACCGTTCGCGCGGTGGAGCTTTCCGTACTGGCGACCAGCGTGGACGCGGTGAGCGACCAGGGGGATGGCATCCTTCGCCAGCGCTTCAGTCAGGTCATCGCCCTAAGGAACCGGGCGCCGTGAACCGGTGTGGTCTTGGTAACCCGCAGAGGGGCATTGCCTTGCTGCTGGCCCTGGTGGTGCTTCTGTTGGTCACCATCCTGGGGCTGGTGGGGCTCGAAAGCGCCGTTCTTGAGCTGCGCATGGCGGGGGCGCAGCGGGAATACGCTCTGGCTTACCAGGCCGCGCAGGGGGCGCTCAATGACGGAGAGCGCGTGCTGAAGGGGCTGGCGGCAGCAGATCTTGCGACCTTTGGAGACAACCGCGCAGGGCGCTACCTTCCCACCGCTCCGGGCGCACAGCCCCGGGCGAGAACCGTGGATTGGTCGTCCAACGCGGTGCTGACCCCAGCGACGACCCTGGGGGCGCCGGTGCAGCGGCAGCCGCGCTATCTCCTTGAATATCTCGGCCCGGAAGACGGGGCCACCTGGCATCGCTTTCGTGTGACGGCGCGGGGCTACGGAGCAGAAGGGGGCCTCGAAGTGACCGTGCAGCGCACCCTCGGCCTGACCCTGCCCTAGGGCCCGCTTCGCCGCAGGCGGCCCGCCTGCGTGATCACCAACTCATAGCGCTGCTCGCCATGGCTCAGGGTGAAGCGACCGTTTTGCCCGTCCGTGCGCCCGTCCGGGCGCCAGCGAAGGTAGCGGCGACTGCCAAAGGCGCGCCATTGCCGTACCACCCCTCGTGAGGCGCCGGGGCCGAGGCGGAGGACGCGATCTTCCGGGCCTTGCCGGAGCCCCTTGGGGGGATGATCAATAAAGAGGCTAAGGGGGGCGTTCCAGGCAGGCTCGCAGCGCCCCTGGGGGCTTAAGGCGCAGAGGGTGACGGGCGCGCCGTGCTGGAGGGCACTGAAACGGCCATAGCGCAGGTGCCGGGCAAGCGCGTTCACGTCGCTGCGGAGGGCGCTGGCACCGACGAGGTTGGGCAGCTGGGCACCGCCGATGATCGTGAGCGCTGTGAGCACGGCCAAGGTGATCAGAAGCTCCAGAAGGGTAAAGCCCATGGGCGACGCCGCGCAGACCGTTTGGTGAAGGATCAGCTTAGGCCCTGGGGTAGAAGATGCCCGTGCGCATTGCCCCTAGCGCGTTGTGGGACTTTCGCCCGCCCCTAGGGGCGCGGTGGCGTCGGGGCGCTGGGTTCATCGAGGGCGAGCTCGATGGGCGCGACCGCTTCCGGATCGTCGAGAAGACCGAAGGTGGCGATGTTTAGGAAGGAGCGATCACGGTTGCGTAGGGTTTGAGAAACCACGTAGTGCCCGTTCTCATCAAGGTTCGGATAATCGGGGTAGTTTGCCGCCAGTACCGCCAGAGCGTCGTTCGCCGGTTCCGGAAGGTTGAGCTTCAGGTAGCCCTCGATCATGAGGGCTAGTCCATCAGCGACGGAGGGGGTGCTCGGGAAGTTCTCCACCACGTTTCGGCCCCGGTTAACGGCGGCGACGTAGGCGTCTCGCTCAAGGTAAAAGCGCCCGGAGAGGATTTCAGAGCGGGCTAGGAGATTTCGCAGATAAACCATCCGCTGCCGGGCATCGGGGGCGTATTCGCTCCCAGGGAAGCGGGCGAGCAGCTGGCCGAAATCGGCGAAGCTTTCCCGCTCCGTGGGGAAGAAGCGATCGATAAAGCTTTGATCCTTCTCGAAGGCCGCAAGGCCCTTCAGGTAGAAAGCGTAGTCGACGTTCGGATGCTGGGGATGAAGCCGGATGAAGCGATCTGCAGAGCTACGCGCGAGATCGGGCTTAAAGTTCATGTAGTAAGCATAGACCAGCTCAAGTTGGGCCTGCTCGGCGTAGCGTCCAAAGGGGTAGCGCGCCTCGAGCGCCTGGAGCTGAGCGATGGCCGTTTCATAGTTTGAGCTGCGCATGCTGCGCTGAGCGGCTTGATAAAGCTCCATCTCGGAGCGGTCTTCCGTAACTTCCACCTCTTCGTCGTCGTCGCCAAAGAAGGGAAGGGAGGCGCAGCCGCTGAGGCCAAGGACAAGAACGCACAGAAAGGTGCGTAGAATAGGCTGGAGGTCGAGCAAGGTAAGCATCCTCAGAATTTGACGGGCGCGCCGCGCGCGCCATTTAACCACAGCTCGGGCGTGCCCTGCAGGGTAGGGTGTCCGCCCCCAGGATCGGCCATAGGGATGCCATGGACCCCAGAGATAGCCTCGAGGAAGACGACTTTTCCGGCGAGACCCTAGAGCGTGAAGCGGTATTGTCCTCCGAGGCCTTTGGTCGGCGCGTTGATCAGGTGGTGGCGGAGCTTTGGCCTGATCTTTCCCGCGCCCGGCTTCAGCGTTGGCTGAAAAGCGGTGAGCTCACCGTGGATGGCCAGCGAAGCAAACCGGGGGAAAAGGTCCTCGGTGGAGAACGGCTACAGCTCCTGGCCCAGCAAGAGGACCGCACCCATTGGCGGCCCGAGCCCATCCCGCTAGCGGTGGTGCACGAAGATCCCGAGCTGATTGTCATCAACAAGCCCGCGGGGCTCGTGGTTCACCCCGGTGCCGGGAACTGGGATGGCACGCTCTGCAATGCGTTGCTCCATCACTATCCAGAGCTGAGCCAGGTGCCCCGGGCTGGGCTGGTACATCGTCTAGACAAGGATACCTCGGGACTCCTGGTGGTCGCCCGGTCGGAAAGGGCGCAGGGCGCGCTGGCGGCCCAGCTTGCCGATCGGAGCATGGGGCGCCACTACCTCGCTCTTGTGGAGGGGGTGCCCACGGGGCCCTTCGAGGCCGACGGCGCCATCGGTCGGGACCCCCACAATCGCTTGCGCATGGCCCTGCGTGAAGATGGCCGGGCCGCCCGAACCTTCTTCTCCCTTGTGGAGCGATTCCGCGCCCATGCCCTGCTGGGATGCCGCTTGGAAACGGGGCGAACGCACCAGATTCGCGTCCACAGCAGTGCCGCGGGCTTCCCCATCGTCGGGGATCGCATTTATGGGGCCCGGGGACGTTTGCCGCCGGCGCCGACCCCTGCCCTCATGGCGGCCCTTCGCAGCGCTACCCGGCAGGCCCTTCATGCCGCCGAGCTCTATTTCGTGCATCCCACGCACGAGGCGCGGGTGACCTTCGAGGCGCCTTTGCCGGAAGACTTCGAGGCGTGGCTCCTGGCGCTTCGGGAAGATCGGGATTCGTGAGTGCCCTGCGATCCCTCGGCGCCTTGCCCTGGCCTAGGGGGGTGCGGGCGGCCTACAGCCTCGGCCCGCCGGAGGATTTTTCCCTAGCGCCTTCGGGCCGGCCCCAAGCCCCACAGGCTTGGACCGCCCTCGCAGCCTTCCTCGGGGTTCGGGACGTGGCTTACCTTCGGCAGGTCCATGGGGCTCAGGTGCTTCGGGAGCGTGCGCTTCCGGGCCCGGCCGTGGCCGTGCTCACCGCCGATTGCCTCCCCGTGTTGCTGAGCAATGAAACGGGCACGGCGGTCGCCGCGGTGCACGGAGGATGGCGCAGCCTAGCGGAGGGTATTTTGGAGCGGGCAGTGGAGGCCCTGCTGGCGGAGGCTCCGGGGTCGCCAGAGGGTGTGGTGGCCTGGCTTGGGCCCTGCATTGGTCCAGCGAGCTTTGAGGTCGGGAAGGAGGTCGTCGATGCCCTCGCCCCGATCCCCGAGGCCTGTGTTCGCCCCGGGGCGCCGGGAAAGGCCTGGGTGGATCTCCAGGGGCTGGCGCGCTTTCGCCTCAAGGCGCAGGGGGTCGTCCGATGCCATTGGGCTGCCGTAGACGTCTTTGCCGATCCCAAGGCCTACTCCCATCGGCGCCAGGGGGGGCAGGCTGGACGCCAAATCGCCGCCATTTTGCCGGCGCCCCTAGGGGGTAAGGCCGGTTGACGCCAGGGGGCGGCAGCATCAAGAATACGCGCCCCCGCCCCTTCAGGGCTCTCGAGCCGATTGAGGAATGGTCGTGGAATTGCTGTCCGGCGGTGAAGCTCTTATCCGCGCGCTCCAGGACGAAGGTGTGGAATACATCTTCGGCTACCCTGGCGGCGCTGCCCTGCATATTTATGACGCGATTTTTCAGCAGCAGGCGGTAGAGCACGTACTGGTACGGCACGAGCAGGCGGCTACCCACATGGCCGATGCCTACGCGCGGGTTACGGGTAAACCGGGGGTTGCCCTCGTGACCTCCGGGCCTGGCGCCACCAATGCGGTGACGGGCCTGGCTACGGCCTTTATGGATTCAATCCCCATGGTGGTCATCTCTGGCCAGGTTCAGAGCGACCTCATCGGCACCGACTCCTTCCAAGAAACGGACATGGTGGGGATCTCCCGGCCCGTCGTGAAGCACAGCTTCATGGTTAAGAGCGCCGAGGAAATGGCCGAGGTGGTGAAAAAGGCGTTTTACATCGCCTCGAGCGGTCGCCCTGGCCCGGTGGTGATTGACGTCCCGAAGGATACGACGGACCCGGGCTATCGCGTTCCCTATGCCTACCCGGAGAGCGTTTCCCTGCGCTCCTATAACCCGGCAACCCGGGGCCATCCGCGGCAAATCCGTAAGGCTGTGGATCTGCTGCTGGCGGCCAAGCGGCCCATCATTTACTCCGGTGGTGGCGTGATCCAAGGCAATGCCAGCGAGCCGCTGATTGCGCTGGCAAAGCGCCTTCACCTTCCTGTGACGAACACGCTCATGGGGCTCGGCGCCTATCCGTCTACCGATCCCCAGTTCCTGGGCATGCTTGGCATGCACGGAAGCTACCCGGCGAACATGGCCATGCACCACAGCGACTTGATCCTCGCTGTGGGCGCTCGCTTCGACGACCGGGTGACAAACGATCCGAGCAAATTCTGCCCCGATGCGAAGGTCATCCATATTGATGTCGATCCCGCGAGCATCTCAAAGATTATTCCCGCGGAGGTGCCCATCGTCGGTCCGGCGCTGCCCGTGCTCACGGAGCTTCTGGCAACCCTTGAGGATCGGCTAAAGGAAGCGCCGGAGTTGGTGGACGAGGCGGCGCGGTCGGCCTGGTGGTCGCAGATCGAAGGGTGGCGCAGCCATCATGACTTTGACCACGATCAGCGCCACCGAAACGAGGCGGAGGCCATCATCAAGCCGCAGACCGTGGTGCAGGCGCTTTACCGAGCCACCGGCGGGGATGCCTACATCACGTCCGACGTGGGCCAGCATCAGATGTTTGCTGCTCAGTACTACCG
>RGAU01000006.1 GCA_009919975.1 Gammaproteobacteria bacterium | reverse complement strand
AAAACCTATTGCCCGGTGTGCTCGCGCATGCGCCGGGGCGCCCTCTATAACTTCGCTCGGCGCATTGGGGCCACTAAGGTGGCCCTGGGGCATCACCTTGATGACATTGTGGAAACGCTCTTTTTGAATCTCTTTCACGGAGCGACCTTAAAGGCCATGCCGCCGAAACTGCTGTCCGATGATGGGGACCATATTCTCATTCGCCCCCTGGCCTACTGCCGGGAGAAGGACATCGCACGCTGGGCCGAGGTCCAGGCCTTCCCCATCATTCCCTGCGATCTCTGTGGTAGCCAGGACGGCCTGGAGCGCCAGGTCATTAAGCGCATGCTTGCGGAATGGGAGCGGATCCACCCTGCGCGCATCGAGAAGATTGCCGGGGCCCTGCGCCGGGTCGTGCCCTCCCATCTTATGGATCGGGAGCTCTTCGACTTTGCTGGGCTCGATGCGGAGCGGGCGGCGCGCCCCGAATCCCTGCGCATCCCCGTAAAGGAAGGCTAGCGTGCCTATCGCCATTCCCCTAGACGCCCTGGACGAAGAGACCCTCCAGGCGGTGCTCGAAGCCTTCGTCACGGAGGAAGGTACGGACTACGGTCATCGTGACTATAGCCTGGGGGAGAAGGTGGCGGCGGTACGCGGTCAGCTCTCCCAGGGAACGGCCGTGCTCTGCTACGACGAGGCGACGGAGTCCGTGACGGTTCTCCCGAAGGATCAGCTCCCCGCCGATTTCTAGGAACATTGCTGCCCCTTGGGCCCTGCGCTATGGTCCAGCGCCGTCCCCTCTAACCGTTTGGAGAACCTCCATGCTGTGCCGTTTGTCCCTTGCCTCGCTCACCGTTGCGGCCCTTTTCTGTTCCGCAATTGCGGGCGCTGCGGACGCCGATTCGTCTAATTCCCGCCTCGAGACGATCATCGTCTCCGCGAGACCGGCCCTCTCCGACGCCTTTACCGAGGTCGGGGCGTTGACCACCCTTAGCGGTGAGCTGGTGGAGGGGCTGGCTCCGGTGCATGGTCAGGAGCTTTTCGTGCGAGTGCCGGGGGCCTGGGTTTCTCGGGGTTCGGGACAGGAACATTTGATGGCGCTGCGTTCCCCGGTGCTCGCCGGTCCCGGCGCCTGTGGCGCTTTCCTGCTCCTCGAAGACGGCATTCCCCTGCGCCCCGCGGGCTTTTGCAACGTGAATAACCTCTTTGAGATGAATCTGGCTCAGGCGTCCGGGGTAGAAGTGCTTCGGGGCCCAGGTTCTGCGCTCTATGGCGGCACCGCGCTCCTTGGCGCCGTTAACGTGCGTTCCGCGGCCCCCGCAGCGGAGCTCGCCGGTCCGGAAGGCATGATCCAGGCCGAGCTGGGCCCCTGGTCCTACGGTGGGCTTCAGGGGCAGGTGGCGGCGCCCCTGGGCGAGGAGCGGGTCCTGGCCACCTTTGACGTGGTGGACACGGACGGCTGGCAGGACGATACGGGCTTCCGGCACCGCAAGGGTAGCCTGCGCGCCCAGGGGGAATGGGGCGCCTGGCGTCATGATTTTCAGCTCTCGGGTGCCTCTCTAGATCAGAATACGGGAGGCTTTGTGGTAGGGCCGGAGGCCTTTGCTGACGCCACCCTTCGCAATACCAATCCCAACCCCGAGGCCTATCGGGAAGCCTACGCGCTGCGAGCTTCGCTAGGCCTTGAGCGCGATCTTCCGTCTGGGGCGATGCTTGGCATCACGCCCTACGCGCGTCGTTCGGAAATGGAATTCCTCCAGCATTTCCTCCCGGGCCAGCCTCTCGAGGAAAACGGTCAAGACAGTCTGGGCGTGATTGCTCGGGTGGCGAAGGCTGGGGAGCGTTGGCGGGGAACCCTTGGCCTCCAGCTGGAGTGGGCGGACACCTGGCTGACCCAACGGCAAGACGGTCCCACGGTGGGTTCGGCCTTCCTCGTGGCCACGCGCCCCGAGGGGCAACACTACGATTACGCGGTGGAGAGCACCCTGGCAGCGGCTTTCTATGACGTTTCCCTGGACGTCTCGCCGCGGCTGACTCTTGTGCACAGTGCCCGCCTCGAGCAGCTTCGCTACGACTATGACAACCGGATGCTCGCCGGGAATACGCGGGATGACGGCACGGCCTGCGGCTTCGGAGGCTGTAACTACTCACGCCCGGAGGATCGGGACGATCGATTCACGGATCAAGCCGGTCGCCTGGGGGTCGTTTATGGCCTCACGACCCACAGCCAGCTCGCGTTCACCGCCTCCGCCGGTTTCCGTGCTCCCCAAAGCACGGAACTTTACCGTCTTCAGTCCGGGCAGACCGTGGCCGATCTCCGCAGCGAGTTTGTGCGCAGCTTCGAGCTGGCCTATGGCTATGCCCGAGACGATTTCACCTTGAGCCTAACGGCCTTCGATCAGCGAGCCGAGGATCAGGTCCTCCGGGACGCGGAGGGCTTCAACATTTCCGCGGGTAAGACCGATAGCGACGGAATAGAGGGGCAGCTCAGCTACGCCATCTATCGGACCCTCACGGTGGCGGGGCAGGTGACCTACGCGCGCCATCGCTATGCCTTTAGCCAGGATCTTGGGCGGGGAGAGGCCATTCAAAAGGGGGATGATGTCGATACGGCACCGCGGTGGTTGGGCTCGGCTCAGCTTCGCTGGACGCCGAGCGACGCCCTCAGCGTGGAGCTCGAGAATGTCACCATGGGGGATTACTTCATGGATGCGGGGAACACGGCGCGCTATGACGGCCATCGCGTCTGGAACCTCCGAGGCCGCTATGCTCTGTCTGATCAGCTCACGGTCGCGCTGCGCATTCTGAACCTGGCGGACGAGCGCTACGCTGAGCGCGCGGATTTAGCCTTTGGGAATGAGCGCTACTTCGTTGGTCAGCCTCAGCGAGCGCACCTCAGCGTTCGCTACGACTTCTAAGGTGAGTCTGGAGGGCTTCGAGGGCGACCTCGCCGCGGAACTCACGAGCGTCCTGGCTGAGGAGGGCGTCGGGGGCTATGCCCGCACGGAGGCCGGGGAAGGCCTTGTGGAGTGGGTGGCCTATGGCCTTAGTGCCCGGGAGCTCCTGGCGCTTCGATCCCTGCCGGCGCTTCAGGAGCTGGTGTTTTGTCGCCAGCTATCCCTAGCGGGCCCGCAGCTGACCGCCCTGGACCCGGAGGACCGAGCCTCGGCCCTGGCCGCCGCTGCGCCCTGGGCCGCCGCCGAGGTGCTCGTGGAGACCCCTGCCGGTCCCGCCTACGCGGGGCTTGAGCGTTTGGCCAAGCGCTTAGGGGGGCCGATCCGCGGCGCCCTTGAGGAGAGGGGGAAGCTCTCCGGCCCCCAAGATCGGAAGCTGCGTCTTCACGTGACCCTCGGCAGCGGCACCTCCGCCTGGGTGGGCTACGCTCCGGCAGCCTTGAGCCTAGCCGAGCCCGGAGGCGTTCGGCGCCTGCGGCGTCTCGTCGGCGCGCCCAGCCGCAGCGGGGTGAAGCTCCAGGAGGCCTTCATGCATTTTCTGTCCCCCACGGAGCGGCACCTGGCCTTCGCCGGCCGTCCAACGGCTGTGGATTTGGGGGCCGCCCCCGGGGGCTGGACCTTCGTGCTACGCAGCCTCGGGGCTGAAGTGCTGGCGGTGGACAATGGGGCCCTGGATCCGAGCCTTGCGGAGGATCCCCTGGTGATTCACGTCAAGGGCGATGCCTTTACCTATGAGCCGCCGCGCACCGTGGATTGGTTGGTATGCGATGTGGTGGATAAGCCTGCCCGGGTGGTGGAAACGCTGGCCCGGTGGCTGCGCCGGCGCTGGGCGATGCGGGCCATCTTCAACCTGAAGTTGCCCATGAAGCAACGCTACGCCGCGGTGATGGATGCGCGGGAGCGCTTCTTCCGGATTCTTGGTCCCCGGGCCGAGGAGTACACCTTTGCGGTTAAGCAGCTTTATCATGATCGGGAAGAGGTGACCTGCTACGCGGCCCCCCGGGGCGGCGACCACTGACCGGAGGGACCATGACCAGCACTGTGGGGGCCGGAGAGCGCAGCAAGCTGCTTTCCCTAGAGATCCGGGATCGCGCTGCCCTCTACGGAGCTTACATGCCCTTTCTTACCCATGGCGGTCTGTTTATCCCTACCCAAACCCTGTACCCCTTGGGCACGGAGCTCTTCCTGCTCCTGAGTTTGCTCGATGCGCCGGAGAAGTTCCCCACGGCGGCACGGGTGGTGTGGCGCACGCCGGTGGGGGCCCAGGGAGGGCGCAAGGCGGGCCTCGGGGTGGCTTTCACCGAACCTGACTGCCCTGCGCGCAGCTATATCGAGCGCCAGCTCGCGGGGCTCAAGGCCGACGATCGCCCCACTCAAACGCTCTAGCCCCCGTTCCCCTAGGAGTTTTTCCATGCTGGTGGATAGCCACTGCCATCTCGACTATCTGGACGCGCCGCCGGAGGAGAGCATCGCTCGAGCCAAGGCTGCGGGGGTGGCGCACATGCTGTGCGTGGGCGCCGATCCAGCGCACTTTGATCGCGTTCTGGCCGTGGTTCAGGGCGCGGAAGGCGTGGATGGCAGCGTCGGGATTCATCCCCTGGCGGTCACCGCCGAGCGTGCCTCCTGGGATGCGGTGGTTGCGCGGGCGAGCGCACCGGGCGTGGTCGCCCTCGGAGAAACGGGGCTGGATTACGCCGATCCCGCCGCTCCCGATCGAGCCCTCCAGGGAGAGCGCTTTGCGCGGCACCTGGCCCTGGGCGCCGAGCTCGGGCTGCCCGTCATCATCCACACCCGGGAGGCGCGGGAGGATACCCTGGCCCAGCTGCGCGCCGCCGGGCCTCGGCCCGAAGCCGGGGTTCTGCACTGCTTCACGGAAAGTTGGGAAATGGCCGAGGAAGCGATTGCCCTCGGCTACTACGTCAGCTTTTCGGGTATCGTGACCTTCAAGAACGCGGCGGCGCTCCGAGAGGTGGCGGCGAAGGTGCCCGGCCATCGTCTGCTGGTGGAGACCGACGCGCCCTGGCTCGCCCCCGTGCCCCATCGGGGCCGGCAGAACGAGCCGGCGCTCTTGCCCCACACGGCGGCGGTGCTGGCCCAGTGCCAGGGCGTGAGCCCTGAGATTTTGGCTCGCCAAACCACGGAAAACTATCGACGCCTCTTCGCCCGCACGACCCTCACGGCCTAAGGTTGCGGTTCTAGGCGCGGGGGAAGAGTTCCTCGAACAATCGGTAGTCCGTTTCCTCCATGCCCAGGGCCCTGTAGGTGCCTTGGGCCCGGAGATTGTCCCGCTCCACATATAGACGAAGGCCGATGCCCGTGGGATCGGCGAGGGCTTCCTTGCGTACCGTCTCGTAGAGGGAACGGAATACCCCACGCTGGCGCCAGGAGGGCGTCACGTAAACGCTTTGCAACCACCAGAAGGTGCCGGCGCGCCAGTCGCTCCATTCGAAGGTGACGGACGCGGTGCCGACGCAGCGGTCTGCTTCATCCACAGCGACCCATACCCGCCCCCGGGCCGGCACCGTGATGAGCCCTTCGATGCCTGCGGTGACGATGGCCTCTGAGAGCACATGGTCCTCCGTCTCCAGAGCCATGGCGCACTGGAAGGTGGCGAGGATCGGCACGTCTGTGAGGGTTGCAGCCCGAAGGGAAAAGGTCATGGGGTGGACTCCGTGAAGCGGCGGGTGAGGAAGGCGCAGAGCTGCTCGTAGCGATGGGTGCTGACCTCGGCGCCGGCGATGGCGTGCTTGGCCCCGGGGTAGGCCATCATTTCAAAGGGAATGGCGGCTTTCTGGAGCGCCGCCATGAGCCGCGTGCTGTGGGTAAACAGCACGTTGTCATCGGCCATGCCGTGGACGAGCAAAAGGGCGCCGGGGGCCTTGCCCAACCCCTCGAGGTAGGGCATCACGCCAGAGCGCGCATAGCCCTCGGGGTTTTCCCCGGGGGTGCCGAGATAGCGTTCCGTGTAGTGGGTGTCGTAGAGATGCCAGTCCGTGACCGGCGCCACGGAAACGGCGGCGCGAAAGCGCTCGGGCGCCTCGGCCAGGCAGCGGAGGGCCATGAAGCCGCCGTAGCTATGGCCGAAGACCGCCACTTTGCTGCGGTCGAACCAGGGGGCCTCAGCGAAGGCGTCGAGGGCGAGGAACTGGTCCCGCACCTCCACGGCCCCGAAGTTTCGGTAGATGGGGCGCTCGAAGGCTTCTCCCCGTCCGGCGCTGCCCCGGTTATCGAGCTCCAGCACCGCCCAGCCGTGCTGTACGAAGACCTGGTGGAGTAGGGGTGGCCAGCCCTGGGTCACGCGCTGAGCCCCGGGGCCGCCATACACCGCCAGAATCACCGGGAAGGGCCCATCCCCTTCCGGCTTGGTGAGACGGTAGTACAGGGGCTGACCGTCTTCCCCCGGGAGCTGGCCCAGGGTTGGGGTCGCGCGGGTTGCGAGGTAGGGCGCATAGGCGTGGTCTGCGTCGCTTAAGCGGTTCGCCGTGAGCGTCGCTCGAGGCCTTCCGGCGCTGTCGCGAAGCGTGGCCTCGGGAGGTTGATCGGGATGTTCCTCGACCACCACCATCCAAGCGCCGCCGCGGGCGACGGCGCCCTGGTGCCAGCCCCTGTCCGCGGTAAGGGCTTCCACGGGGCTGCCATCGAACGGCGCTCGGAGCACCTGGCGCGCCGTGGGGTCGCTCAGGGTCCCCTCGAACAGGACAACGCCGGCGTCTTCGTCCACGGCCAGCACCCGGTGCACAATGCTGCCCTCGGGCGTTAACCGGCGTTCCTCGACCTCCCCTAAGCGCGGAAGGTAATAAAGCTGCCGAGGGCCTCCGCGCTCCGCGCTCCACAGAGCGCCGCCGGAAGCCAGGGGGCGGAAGTCGTCGTGGAGATTCACCCAGCTTTCGCTGCGCTCCTCAAGGGCGAGCTCTAGGGCGCCGTCTAGGCCCAGGCGCAGCAGGCTCAGGGTTTTCTGATCCCGGGGCTGGCGCTGGATGAAGAGCGCGTCGCTGCTCGGCGCCCAGCTGACCCGGGCCAGGTAGGCCTCCGGATCGTCGCTCCAGGGCAGCCAGCGCAGCCTTCGATCTTTAAGCGATAGGACGCCCAGGGAGAGCTTGGCATTGGGCCCCCCGGTGAAGGGATAGCGCTGTGCAATGGCCTCAATGCCGGCTTCCGTGGCATCGAAGCGCAGGGTTTCGGGAATGGGTGTTTCGTCGGCCTTGATGAAGGCGAGCTGGGTGCCGTCTGGGGAAAACCAGAAGGCGTCCTGGCGGTGCATTTCCTCCGCGGCGATAAAGTCCGGCAAGCCCACCACGATGCCGTCCGCCGCTTCTTCCGTCAGGCGCTCCACGGCGCCCCCGGGGGTGCCCAGCCAAAGATCCCCCTCATGCACATAGGCGAAGCGGTGATCGCCGGGGGCGCTGGTGAGCTGGTGGACCTGATGGCCCTCCGGGCTCAGGCGCTCCGGGCTCGCCCCGTCTAGGGCTTGCTCATAGGCAACCCCATTTAGGGTAAAGCGCAGGGCCTGGCCGTCCGCGCGCCAGTGGAATTCCGTGACCCCGGAGAAGAATAGGCGAAGGCGCTCCCGGCGAGCCTTCTCGGCTTCTGAGCTGGGCGCCTCCGGGCCTTCCCCGGCGCCGGAAAACAGGCGCCGGGCAGAGAAGTCCTCTCCCGTGGTCCAGGTGCCGAGCCAAAGCTCTAGGCGGTTGCCGTCGTCGGCAGCGCTTTGGAGCCAGGCCAGGGCCTCGCCCGTGGGGGCAAAGCGGAATTGGCTGAGGGCGGGCCCCGCCAGCGGGGGCGAAGCGAAAAGTCGGGGAAGGGTAAGGCGTTCGGTCACGGCGCTGGGGCTCCCGCAAAGGCGTCTCGAGTAAGGTTCTCCGGTCCCTCGGGGGTGATCCGCACGTTATCTTCAATGCGAATGCCGCCGAAGGGCGTGAGGGTTTCGATGAGGGGCCAGTTCAGGAGCTCCCGTTCTCGTCCCGCTCGCAGGGTCCTCAGGAAGCTTGGGATGAAATAGAGCCCAGGCTCCACGGTCACCACCATCTCCGGAGTAAGGGTGCGGGTAAGGCGCAGGGCTGGGTGGTTTGCCGGGGGTGGCGTCAGGTCGCCCTCGGCGTTGGCGAGCTGGCCCCCAGCGTCGTGCACCTGAATGCCCAGCAGGTGCCCCAGGCCGTGGGGCATGAAGCGCTCGGGCACGCCGGCCTCTAGCAGGGCGGCTTTCGAGCCGCGGGCGATGCCGCTCTCGATCAGCACGTCAGCCAGGGCCTCCATGGTGGCGTCCTGAAGGCTCGCCCAGGGCACACCGGGGGCAAGGCGAGCCACGATGCCTTGCTGAAGCGCGTCCATGGCAGTGATGAGGTCCTGGAAGACCCCAGCTTCCCGGGCGTAGGTGCGGGTGATATCGGCGGCGTAACCCCCAGCGCTCGCCCCCGCATCGATGAGGAGACTCCGGCTGGGGCCCCGGTCCCGGGTGCGGTGGTGATAGTGGAGAATCGCGCCTCGTTCATTTAAGCCGATGATGTTGGTGTAGGGCAGTTCGTGGTCTTCGTGTCCCGTGGCGGCGAGGTAGCGCAGGTGCAGCTCAAACTCGCTGTCCTCGGCGCGAAAGCCCTCGGCGACGGCGCGATGGCCGCGCACGGCCCGGAGATTAGCGGCGCGCAGGCAGACGAGTTCATAGGGGGTTTTCTCCGCCCGGGCAAAGTCCACGCGGTGGCGCAGGGCCGTGGGGTCCGGGTGGCCCGGTCCGAGGGCGACCGTCGGCCCGGCGCAGCGGGCGGCCCAGGCGGCGATGAGCTGGTCGCGCGCTCGCTCGCTCATAACCAGGGTCGCCGGAAGCACGTCGAGCCAGGGGCCCTCCGGCGACCGGGGGGGCGCATGCCAGAAGTCGTCCGCCTGCAGGTGCAGGAGCTCCGGTGCGCCGGACGCGGGGATGAGCACCGCCGACCCTGCGGCGTCGGGAAGGGGCGCAAAGAGGGAAAAGTGGGGATTGGGTTTCCAGCTGGCGGCGGTGTCATCCAGGAAATGGTCCTGGGGTGCGCCGGCGTAGATCACCACGCCACCGATGCCCTCCTGTGTAAGCGCCCCCTGGTAGCGAGCCAGGAGCGTGCGGAGGTGATCGCGGTGGTGATCGGCAAGGGTTGGGTCGGAAAGCATCAAGATCTCCAGGGAGCTTCGCGGGGCCGGACGCGCAGTGTAGCGAGGGCCCGGGGGCAGGCCCAGACCATGGAGTCCGGGGGCGCCGCCATGGTATACAACGGGAGGTTTTAAGCACTCCGAGGGAGAGGGTTATGCAAGGTTTTGCCTACGAGGCACCATCATCGCTGGACGCGCTTCGGGCGCGGCTGGCGGCGGCCCAGGGGGCCGGGGAATTGACCCAAGTTCTAGCTGGCGGGACGGACCTGCTCGTGCAAATGAAGCAGGGGCAGCGGGCGCCGGGCCTGATTCTCGATATTAAGCGCGTGGGGGAGACGCAAGCCCTGACGGTAGATGGCGAATCGCTCACCATCGGTGCCTCCGTGCCGGCGGCGAAGGCGAAGGCCTTCCCCCTCGTGGCGGAAGCCTTCCCGGGGCTAGCTCACGCCATTGACCTCATCGGCTCCTCGCAGATTCAGGGGCGGGCTTCCCTCGGCGGTAACCTTTGCAATGCGTCGCCGGCCGGGGACACCATCCCGGCCCTCATCGCCAATGGTTTTGAAGCGCAGATCCTCACCGCTGGCGGCCTCCGGACCTTGCCCGTGGAGGCCTTCGTGACCGGCGTCGGCAAAAATGCCCTCGCTTCCGGAGAAGTGCTCCTTGCCCTTAAGGCGCCGGTGCCCGGTCCTCGCAGCGGTGATGCCTACCAGCGCTTTACGCCGCGCACGGAAATGGACATCGCGGTGGTAGGGGTGGGCGCTCGCCTCACGCTTGACGACGCCGGGGTGATCGCCTCGGCGCGTATCGCTCTGGGCGCCGTGGCGCCCCAGGCCTTTCTTGCGGAGGCTGCGGGGGCCGCCCTCGTGGGGACCCGTGGTGAGCCGGAGGCCCTTGAGGCTGCCGCGGCCGCGGCGATGGCGGCGGCAAAGCCGATCTCCGATAAGCGGGGCTCGGCGGACTTCCGCCGACGCATTTGCGGGGTCCTGGTGAAGCGCGTGGTGGCCCAGGCGCTCGAGCGCTGCACGACGGGAGGAGCGAAGTAATGAAGGTTCATGTGCAAACGGAAGTGAACGGGGAAGCGGTGGAGTTTCTCTGCGATCCCACGACCACCCTGCTGGAAGTGCTCCGGGACAACCTTGGCCTTCGGGGCAGCAAGGAAGGCTGCGGGACCGGAGATTGCGGTGCGTGCAGCGTTGAGCTCGACGGCGCGCTGGCCTGCAGCTGCCTGATTCTGGCAGCGGAAACGCAAGGGCGTTCCGTGGCGACTGCCGGGCTCCAGTGCGGCGTGTGCACCCCCGGCATCGTAGTGGCGGCGAAGCACCTGCTGGAGCAGGACCCCAATCCCACGGAGGAAGCGGTGCGCTACTTCCTGGCCGGGAATCTTTGCCGGTGCACGGGCTACGACAAGATCATTCGGGCGGTGCTCGACGCCGCGGCGGAGATGCGAGGAGAAGCGGCATGAGCGAAGCCATGGATTTTAAGGTCATTGGAACCCGCCCGATCCGTCCCGATGGGGTGGACAAGGTCACGGGGCGCGCCAGCTTTGGCGCCGACTTTTCCCTGCCGGGCATGCTCGAGGGGGCGGTGCTGCGCTCGCCTCACGCGCATGCGCGGATCAAGAGCATTAAGACGGATGCGGCCCTTGCGGCCCCCGGCGTGAAGGCCGTGGTGACCGGGGCAGACTTCCCCCAGGTGGCTGCGGGCGCCATCGAAGGGGGGGAAGGGGGCGGCGACTTCGCTGACCTCGCGGGGAACGTGATTGCCCGAGGCAAGGTGCGCTATCACGGCCATGCCGTGGCGGCCGTAGCGGCGCAAAGCCGGGCCCAGGCCCTCGCGGCGCTGGCCCTCATCGAGGTGGAGTACGAGCCACTCCCGGCGGTGCTGTCCCTCGACGCGGCCCTCGCGGAAAGCGCGCCCTTAATCGATGAAGGGCTCATGACCTCCGGGCTCCCTGAGCCAGCCACCGCGCCTTCGAATCTGGCGTCGGTCATTGAGATGGGGAACGGCGATCTGGAGGCCGGCTTCGCAGAGGCCGCGCTCATCATCGAGCGGCGGTACCAAACTCCGACGGTGCACCAGGGTTACATCGAGCCCCACGCGTGCGTAGGCCGCTGGGGCCAGGACGATCAGGCCATGCTGTGGTGCTGCACCCAGGGCGCCTTCGACGTGCGCTCCATGACGGCCAAGGTGCTGGGCCAGCCCGTGGGCTCTTTGAAGGTGATTCCCAGTGAAATTGGCGGCGGCTTCGGGGGGAAGACCACGGTCTACCTCGAGCCCCTCGCGCTCCAGCTCTCGAAGAAGAGCGGCCGCCCCGTGCGCATGGTGATGACCCGGGAGGAGGTTTTCCGCGCTACCGGCCCCGCGTCCGCGGCCACCATTGATCTGCGCATGGGTTTTTCCCAGGACGGCAAGATCACCGCCGCAGAAGCCACCATGGCCTATGAGGCCGGAGCCTTCCCGGGGTCCCCCGTAGGCCCGGGCACCATGTGCGTGTTCGCTCCCTACCGGATAGCGAACTTCCGTATCAAAGGGATGGATGTGCTGGTGAACAAGCCGAAGGCCGCAGCCTATCGTGCCCCCGGCGCCCCCCAGGCCCTTTTCGCCACGGAAAGTGCCATGGATGAAGCCGCGGAGAAGCTCGGGATCGATCCCATCGAATTGCGCCTCCGTAACGCCGTAGAGGAGGGGGATTCAGCTATATACGGCCCGAAGTTTGGCCCCATTGGCCTGCGCGCCTGCCTGGAAGCGGCGGCGGCCCATCCCCATTACACGAAGGCCAAGGACGCCGGCGTGGGGCGGGGCGTGGCCGTGGGCTTCTGGTTCAACGTGGGGCTCCAGTCCTCCGCGGAAGTGCATATCAACGAAGACGGCACGGTGACCGTCATCGAAGGCAATCCGGACATCGGCGGCTCCCGGGCGTCCATGGCCCTTATGGCGGCGGAAACCCTTGGCGTCCCCTACGAGAGCGTGCGCGTGGTGGTGGCCGATACGGAAACCGCAGGCTTCTCCAACGTCACCGGCGGCTCCCGGGTAACCTTCGCCACGGGCATGGCCGTGGTGGAAGCCTCCAAGGACATCATCGCCCAGTGCTGCAGCCGGGCGGCGTCCCTCTGGAGCACGGACGAAGACATGGTGGAATGGCGTGACGGCGCCGTTCATCCCCGGCCCGGGGTTAACGTTGAGGCGACGCCCCTGTCCCTGAAAGATCTGGCGGGCCAGGCCGGGCGCATGGGGGGGCCCCTGCTGGGCAAGGCCTCCCTGAATGCGCGCGGCGCGGGGCCAGGCTTCTCCGTGAACCTTTGCGATGCCCTGGTCGATCAGGAAACGGGGCAGGTACAAGTGAAGGCCTTCACGGCAATTCAGGATGCGGGCAAGGCCATTCACCCGAGCTACGTGGAAGGACAGCTCCAGGGCGGCGCAGTGCAGGGCATCGGTTGGGCCCTCAACGAAGAGTATGTCTACAGCCCCGAGGGCGTCATGGAGAACGCTGGCTTTTTGGATTACCGAATCCCGGTCGCCTCCGATCTCCCCATGATCGACACGCAAATCATCGAGGTGCCGAATCCCGGCCATCCCTACGGGGTGCGGGGCGTGGGGGAAACCCCCATCGTGGCGCCGCTGGCCGCCGTGGCCAATGCGGTGTCCGCGAGCGCTGGGGTGCGCATGACCGAACTGCCTCTGTCGCCGCCGCGGGTGCTCGAGGCTCTCGACCAGGCCTAGGGGAGGAGGGCGCAGCCGTGGCCAAGGTCCATGTGCCCTTCGATCTCCGCCACTTGGCCGAGGGCGCCGCGGTGCTCGAGGTGCGAGGGAGCTGTTACCGAAGTCTCATGGCGGTCCTACGGGACCGCTATCCGGCGCTGGAAGCGGCCCTGGTGCGGGATAAGGCCTTTGTGCTCGATGGAGAAATTCTCGATAGCCCTCTGCTGGAGGCCGTGGCCCCGGACAGTGAGATCCATTTCCTTCCTCGCCTTGGCGGGGGCTAGGGCATGACGCTGTATTCTCCCGGGGCCCCTAACCCCGAGGGTCTCGCCAGCGCGGCGCAGGCTCGGGTTTTCGAAGCCCTGCCCGAGGCCCAGAGCGCGTTCTTTGCCCCCGGCCGCGTCAATCTCATGGGGGATCACATCGATTACCTGGGCGGCGTCGTGCTGCCCATGAGCCTGACCGAAGGTACGGTGCTGGCGGCCGAGGCTAAGGCACGGAGGGACGAGGGCGGCCTTGAGGTGTGGGCGCTCGATGCCTCGGAAAAGGCGCTTCTTTCTTCGAAGGATTTGGAGCGGCCCCTGGGAGATTGGCGCCGACGCCTCGTGGCCGTGCTGGCGGCGCTGGGCCTCACCCCGGAGACCGTGCCCTTTCGCATCGCAATTTCCGGAACGCTCGCCGGGGGTGGTCTTTCGAGCTCCGCCAGCTTTGCCCTTGTGCTGGCCCGCTGGCTTCGCGGGGAAGGGCTTGGAGAAGCCCACGACAGCTGGAGCCTCGCAAGAATCCTCCAGACGGTGGAGCGAGATCATGCTGGCGTGGCCTGCGGTCTCATGGACCCCCTCGCCATTGATCTGGGAACGGTAGACGGAGCGCTGCGCCTCGATTGCGAGCAGGGCACGGCCACTCCCGTCGCCCTGGGCTTCTCCGAGGCGGTGTTCGCTCTCGTGCATTGCGGCGTGGGGCGACGGTTGGACGATGGGGCCTATAACCGGGTGCGGGCCAGGCTCGCGGCGGCGCTGGCGGAGGAGGGTTTTTCCGCCGATCGCTTACCGCCCCAGGGTGCGCGGGTTCGGGCCGCGCCGCTGCGCCATGTGCAGTCCGAGCAGGCCCGGGTGTGGGCGGGTTGCGAGGCCCTCGCCGCCGGGGACGCAGCCGCCTTCGGCGCCCTGATGGACGCCTCGCATGGGTCCCTCGCGGAGGACTACGGGGTCAGCCTTCCCGAACTCGACCGGCTGACGGCCCTCGCTCGGGGCCTCCCAGGGGTCCATGGCGCCCGCTTGACCGGGGCCGGATTTGGCGGCTGGGCCCAGCTGCTGGTGGAGCTAGACGCCTGGCCCGAGCTTCACCGGACCTTTGCCGCGAAGGGCTTCCCGAAGGCCTTTATTGCGACCCCCGGCGGGGCCCCGCGGGCGCTTCCCCTAGGGAGTTCCCATGGCTGAAGCGCCCCCCGGCGCCGAGCGCCGTTATGACCCGCTGCTCGATGCCTGGGTGCTGGTGTCACCGCAGCGAGCCGCCCGGCCCTGGCTAGGGGCCCGGGGCACCCCAGAGCCGCCGGGACCGAGCTTTGATCCCGCCTGTGCGCTCTGTCCGCTGCTCGCGGTGGTGCGAGATCAAGAGGCTGAGGGGCCCCGGGCCGTGCTCGTCACCGAGGGCTGGGTAAGCTGGGTGCCATTCTGGGCTCGCTGGCCCTACGAGGTGCTCCTGGCGCCGAGGCGGGATCTGGCGAGCCTTCTGGTCCTCACGGAGGACGAGCAAAATGATCTTGCGCGCCACCTGGGTCTGCTCCTCAAGGCCTATGATCGCCACTTCGCCTGCCGGACCCCCTATAGCTTTGGTTGGCACGGCTGGCACGGCTTGGCCAATGCGCCGCCGGGGCTGTTGCTCCATGCCCATCTCCTGCCGCCCCTGCTCAACGGCCCGGATCGGCAGAAATTCATGGTGGGTTATGAACTCCTCGCGGAAACTCAGCGCGATCTCACGCCGGAAGCGGCGGCGGCAGCGCTCCGGGCGGCGCTGCCTCCGTCCCCCTAACCCCACAACGTAGCAGCGAAGGAAGGATGGCCCCCATGGATGCGCTAGAACTGCTTTCCCAGCGGCGTAGCAGCCGCGCCGCCGAACTCACGGAGCCGGGCCCGGAGGGGCCAGCGCTTCAAAGAATTCTCGAGGCTGCTATTCGCGTTCCCGACCACGGCAAGCTGGGCCCTTGGCGCCTTCTGGTGCTTCAGGGGACGGACCGGGCCTGGGCCGGCATGCGGCTCGCGGAGCGCTTTAAGGCGCTCAATCCCGACGCCTCGGACGCGCTGGTCACCCTGGAGGCAGAGCGCTTCCTGCGGGCGCCGGTGGTGGTGGCGGTGATTCATCGCCCTATCCCCAGCGAAAAGATTCCTGCTTGGGAGCAGCAGCTTTCCGCCGGAGCGGTGTGCCAAAACCTGCTGCTGGCGGCCCACGCTTCGGGCTTTGCAGGACAGTGGCTGACCGGCTGGAGCGCCTACGACGGGCCCTTCCTCGAGGCCCTAGGCTTTGCGCCGGAGGATCGGCTGGCGGGATGGATCTATCTGGGGACCCCGGAGCGCGAGCCGACCCCTCGGGTACGCCCCGCGCTGGAGGAAGTGCTGCTGACCCTTCCGGAGGGGCCGGGGGATTCGGGGTCGCGCTAGAGCGCGAGCCCCGTATGCCGGGCCAGATCTTCAAGGGCTTGGGCTTCGCTGACCACCTTGATGGTGGTCATGCCCATGGCAGCGGCGGGCTTTAAGTTGATGCCCAAATCGTCGAGGTAAAGCACGGACTCCGCGTCTACCCCAAGGCGCTCCAGCACCAGCTCGTAGGCGCGGGGCTCGGGCTTCCGAACGCCTTCGACGCTCGACTCCACCACCAAATCAAACAGCGCCATGACTTCGGCAACGGCGCTCGCGCGGGTGGCATCGCGCGCCATGCCCGGGCCGCTGCCGGCCTTCACATTGTTCGTCAGGCAGGCGTTTTGGTAGCGGGTTTTACAGGTCTTAAGGGCCTCCACCATTTTCGGTCGCAGGTCTCCGGAGAGGAGCGAGATCACGGTTTTTCCAGCAATAGGGTGGCCGGCGGCTGTGGTCTCGGCGAGAAAGGCGCCGTCAAAGCCGTCGAGGTCCAGGGCGCTACTTTCAAACTGAGCCCAAGCGTTGTCATCGGGGTTGGTGGCGTTGATGGTGCGGATGAAATCCTTGGGGATGCCGTTTTCCGCTTCGAAGCGATTAAACGCCTCGAAGGGGCTGCTGGTGAGCACGCCCCCGAAGTCCCAAAGGACCGCTTTAAATTCGTGCATAGTCAAAATCCTGGCTAGAGCTAGAAGATGGAATAGGCGCCGTCGATGAGGAAGGTTTCGCCGCTGTGATAGCTGCTTGCCGTGCTCATGATGTAAACGGCGATACCGGCGAAGTCTTCGGGTTGGCCCCAGCGCCGGGCCGGGATGCGCTTTTGCACGGCGGTGACGAACTTATCGTTCCCGAAGGCGCCCTCGGTCATCTCCGTTTCGATCCACCCGGGCAAGATGGTGTGGGCCGTCACCCCATAGCGGGCGTACTCCACGGAAAGGGCCTTGGCCATGGAGATCAGCCCGCCCTTGGTAGCCGCGTAGTGCTCGCCCCGGGCTTGCCCGGAAATGGCCGCTAGGCTGGCCGTGCCAATCAGACGACCGAAGCTATCTCCCTCTTCGCCCCGGGCTTTCATGTGCCGCGCAGCAGCCCGCAGGGTGTAGAAAACTCCGTCGAGGTTAACGGCCAGCACCCGTCGCCATTCCTCGGCGGTCATGGTGTCGAAGCTGGCCGCGCGTCCGCCCACGCCGGCATTGGCAAAGCAGCCATCGACCCGGCCGAAGCGTTCGAGGGTTTCGGCGAAGCAGTGCTCCACTGCGGCCTCGTCGGAGACATCGCAGCGCATCGCCGCTACGGGCGTGCCGTAGCTTTCTAGGCGCGCGAGGGCCGCTGCGTTCTTGCTTTCGTTAGTGCCCCAGATGCAGACGGAAGCCCCCGCGGCCGCCAGGCCCTCGGCCATGCCGAGGCCGATGCCGCCGTTGCCGCCGGTGATCAGGGCGACGCGCCCTTCAAGGTTAAACGGTGCAAATGCCATGTGATCTCTCCCCAAGGTAAAAACGCGCTCGAGTCTACGTGAGGGGGGCGGGGGCGTCACCGCCGAGGCACCCTTGTCAGGTCCCCCGTGCCTTGCCAAAGTGCCTGTCAGGCAGGGTTCGAAATTCCCATTGGAGAGAGGAGCGGGGTAATGGCACAGAAGCCGGTGGCACTGGTAACGGGTTCGTCGAGCGGCGTGGGGGCCGCCTGCGTGGAACAGCTCGCGAAGGCCGGATGGGATGTGGTGGTGAACTATTCCCGTAGCGCCGAAGCGGCGGAAGCGGTGGCGGAGCGCTGCCGTTCCGCCGGGGCCGAGGTGCTCCTGCAGCAAGCGGATGTGGCCGACGATAGCGCCTGCCGGGCCCTCGTTGCGGCGGTGGAGGCACGCTTTGGGCGTCTTGATGCGCTCGTGAACAACGCCGGCACCACGAAGTTCGTAGCCCACAGCGATCTGGAGGGCCTTACGGCGGAGGATTTCCACCATATCTACGGCGTGAACACCATTGGGGCCTTCCAGATGACCCGGGCCGCCGCAGCCCTGCTGCGGGCCTCGGGAGACGGGGCCGTGGTGAACGTCGCCTCCATCGCCGGGGTGAAGGGCATTGGCAGCTCCATCGCCTACGCCGCGTCCAAAGGCGCCATGATCACCATGACCAAATCCCTCGCCCGGGTCCTCGGGCCCGAGGTGCGCATCAATGCCGTGTGCCCCGGCTTTATCCAGGGCGAGTGGCTGCGCCAGGGCATGGGGCCGGAGGTCTACGACCGCACCCAGGCCTTCCTCGAAGGGGCGACGCCCCTAAAGCGAACGGCAACGGCGGATACGGTGGCGGAGGCGATCGCCATGCTGATCACCAGCGCGTCCCTGGTGACGGGGGAGACGCTGCTTCTCGATGGAGGGCACCACCTGCTCTAGCGGGGGGCTAGTTCGCCGACCCCAGTCCCTGATGGCGAACGTCCTTTCCCCGGGCCAGGTAGATGATGTATTCGCAGACGTTTTTGGCGTGATCCCCGATGCGCTCGAAGCTTCGGGCGCACCAGATGATGTTGTGGTAGCTGCGCAGGCGCTCGGGGGACGCCTCCATGGCCTCCAGGAGCCGGCTAACGAGGGCCTCGTAGGCTCGGTCCACCGCGCGATCCCGGGTAATGACCTCCAGGGCTCGCTCCTCGTCCACGCGCACGAAGGCGTTCAGGGCGTCGGCGAGCATGCTTTGCACCCGCTCCATCATCTCCGTGAGCTCGGGAAGCGGATCCCGAAGCGCCGGTAGCGCACAGAGGGTTTCGAGCATCTTGGCGATGCGCGTGGTTTCGTCGCCGATGCGCTCGAGATCGGTGATGGCTTTAACGATGGACATCACCAGGCGCAGATCGCTCGCCGTGGGCTGGCGCCGGGCAATAATGTGGGTGCAGGCGTCGTCAATGCTGACTTCAAGGCGATTGACGGCCTTGTCGAGGGCGGCCACGGGCTCCGCGGGATCCGCATCCCAGGTGCTGAGGCCTAGGCATACGGCTTGCAGCTGGCGCTCCACGAGCCCGCCCATCTCCGTCACCATGGCCCGCAGCTCGTCAAGCTCGGCGTCGTACTGCCCTGAAATATGTTCCCGCATGGCCTTGCCGGTCTCCCTGGGGGCCCTAGCCGTAGCGACCCGTGATGTAGTCTTCCGTTTGCCGCGCCTGGGGCCGGGTGAAGAGGTCGTCCGTGGCGCTGAATTCCACGAGCTCGCCAAGGTAGAGAAAGGCGGTGTAGTCCGAAACCCGAGCAGCTTGCTGCATGTTGTGGGTGACCACAATGATGCTGTAGGCCTCGGCCAGCTGACCGATCAGCTCCTCAATCTTCAGGGTCGAGATGGGATCGAGGGCCGACGCGGGCTCGTCGAGAAGCAGCACCTCCGGGCGAATGGCAATGGCTCGGGCAATCACTAAGCGCTGCTGCTGACCGCCGGAGAGGGTCAGGGCGCTTGCCTCCAATCGATCCTTGACCTCGTCCCAGAGCGCCGCGGATCGCAGGGCCCATTCCACTTCCCGTTCCAGGGCGCGCTGATCGGAGAGGCCTTGCAGCCGGAGGCCGTAGGCCACGTTATCAAAGACGCTCATGGGAAAGGGGTTGGGCTGCTGAAACACCATGCCAATGCGCCGCCGCAGCACGGTAACGTCCACCTTCGGGGCCAGGATGTCCTCCCCGAAGAGGTGAATCTGCCCCGTGACCTCCACCCCGCGGATGAGATCGTTCATGCGGTTAAAGCTGCGCAGGAGCGTAGACTTTCCGCAGCCGCTGGGGCCGATAAAGGCCGTCACCCGATGCCGGGGCACGGTGAGGCTGACTTCCCGGAGGGCCGCCTTGCCATCGTAGCTGACGGAGAGCTGCTCAACCTTTAGGCAGGTGTCCGCGGGGTCGAAAGTTAAGGTTGGCGTGTCAGTCATGGGAAGCAGTTTAGCCCAGGGGATCCCGGTGGCGCCCGCGTAGATAAGCGCGAAGGAGCACGGCGCCGAGATTAAGCAATACGATCATCAGCACAAGAAGGAGGGCGGACGCATACACCAGGGGGCGCGCGGCCTCGACGTTGGGGCTTTGGAAGGCAAGGTCGTAGATGTGAAAGCCCAGGTGCATGAACTGCCGATCAAGGTGAAGAAAGGGGAAGGTGCCGTCGAGGGGGAGCTCGGGGGCGAGCTTTACCACGCCCACCAGCATAAGCGGAGCCACTTCCCCGGCGCCCCGGGCGACGGCCAGGATGACTCCCGTAAGCACCGCTGGCAGGGCCTGGGGGAGGATAACGTAGCGAAGCGTTTCGAAGCGCGTGGCCCCCAGGGCAAGGCTGGCTTCCCGGAGTTGCCGCGGGATGCGGCTGAGCCCTTCCTCCGTGGCCACGATCATCACCGGTAGGGTGAGCAGAGCCAGGGTGAGGGAGGCCCAGAGGAGCCCGGGGGTGCCAAAGGTGGGGGCGGGAAGGGTGTCGGCGAAGAAGGCGCGATCGAGGCTGCCGCCCACCAGGTAGACAAAGAAGCCCAGGCCGAAGACGCCGTAAACGATGGACGGCACCCCCGCCAGATTATTCACGGCGATACGCAGCATTTGCGTGAGCGGTCCCTGGGGCGCGTATTCGTGAAGGTAGAGCGCGGCCACGACGCCGATGGGCGTGACCACCACGGTCATGAGCATGACCATTAAAACGGTGCCGAAGAGGGCGGGGAAGATACCCCCTTCCGTGTTCGCTTCCCGCGGGGGTTCGCTAATAAAAGCGCCAATGCGAGAGAAATAGAGGGAGAGCTTTTCCGCGAACGTCATAGCGTTGGGGCGCCAGGCGCGCACCACCTCGGCGAGGGGGAGGGGCCGAGCGCTGCCGTCGGCGCTATAGAGCGTGAGCGATCCGGTGCGGACCTGCGAAGGAAGGGCGAGAGCTTCTTCGAGGCGGGCCCATTGCCGAGCAGCGAGTGCGGCCCGGTCAGCGGCGGGGGCTTTCGGAGGCGCGAGGAGGCCAAGGGCTGGTCCCCAGCTTCGCCGCTCGAGCTCGATCGCCGCGGGATCAAAATGGGCGCTGCGGAGGCTGGCATCGGCGATCCAGCGAAAATCTGGGGCGGCCGTATCCCGGTTTCCCGTGCGCAGGAGGGTTCGGGTCTCCATACCCCCTTCGGCCAGGGTAAAGGCGCCCTGTTCGCGCTGCGCGGCAACCAGGGGGGCCTGCGCTGTGCCGGGGTGAAAGGTGAAGGTGCCCAGGGGCTCGGGCCAGAAGTGGCCAAAGCCCACCCGCCCTAGGAGCACGAGGAGGGTAACGGTGAGCAGCAGGGTGAGGGTCACCGCACCGGTACTCAGCCAAAGGGCGCCGTCTCCCGAGCGCCACCCCGAAGGCGTCTTCATGCGAGGGCTCCGTAGCGTTTACGCAGGCGTCCACGAACCACCTCTGCCGCCGTGTTGGCCAGGAAGGTCATGGCAAAGAGCAGCAGGGCCGTAAGGAAAAGCACCCGGTAGTGGGTGCTGTTGACTTCGGCCTCGGGCAGTTCGATGGCGATGTTGGCGGAGAAGGTGCGCATGCCCTCAAAGAGGCTGGGGGAGAGGTACGGGGTGTTCCCGGTCACCATGAGGACGATCATGGTTTCGCCCACGGCGCGACCCAAGCCAATCATAAGGGCCGAAAGAATGCCCGCGGAGGCCGCGGGGAGCACGATTTGCTTGAGCGCATCCCAGCGGCTAGCGCCGAGGGCGAGGGCGCCGTGCACCAGCCGATCGGGAACGCCGACGATAGCGTCTTCAGCGATGGAGAAGATCGTGGGGGTAATGGCGAAGCCCAGCACCAAGCCCACGATGAGCGCGTTGCGCTGTTCAAAGCTCATACCCCAGCGCGCATCGAGCCAGAAGCGGAAGCTTTGCTCGAAGAGGCTGCTCTCTAGGGCTGGAGCGAGGCTTTGGAGGGCGAAGAGCGCGGCGGCCAGGGGCAGCATAAGCACGAGGGCGTGGGCGCCCGGGGGGACGCGGTGGCGCAGCGTCGGGGGCAGGAGGCCCCAGAGCAACCCTAGGCCCAGCATAAGTCCGGGGAGGGCCAGGAGGGTAATTAGGGTACCAAAGAGGTGCTGTTCGATGAGCGGCGCAAGCCAGAGGGCGCCGAGAAAGCCAAGGATGACCGTGGGCCCTCGTACCACACCCGCTCCCATAGGCGGTGGAAGGACAGCTCAGCGTGGCGCGCCTCAATATCCCAGGCCCGAACCGTGTTGTCTGCGGAGATGCGGGCAACCCGGGTCCCCCGATCATTGAAGGCGAAGCGGCCCTGGGGCCCATCGGCGGCGAGAGCGAGGAGCGTGGCGCCGGAGGTTGCTTCCAGGAGGCGGTGCTCGTTGCCGGCAAGGGTTGCGAGGACACGCCGTTGTCCCGGCACCGCGAGGAGGGCCTGCGCGGCTCCGGGAAGGGCGAGGGGGCGGGCGTCCTCAAAGCGGAATTGGCCGGCGCCATCGCGCACGGGAAAGGTGCGCCGAAGGGTGCCCTCGGCGTCCCCGAGAAGCCAGGTTTGCCCCCCGAAGAGAAGTGCCCGGGGGGTTGCCGGGGAGAGCGCTAGGGTTGCCGCCGGCTCTGCGCTGTCGGCAAAGCGAGCAAACCACGCCTCGAGACGGTCGCCGTAATCGAGAAACAGCCACTGCTGCCCCCGGCGAGCGAGGCGCTCCGGGGCCGTCTCGAGGGGATAGCGGTAGTGCCGCCCGGGGAGGAGGGGAAGGCCCAGCTCGACTTCATCAAAGGCCAGCAAATGAAGGGTGGCGGCGCCCGGGGGGGCCACCGCTTCGCTGACGTAGGCGAGGGTAAGTTGGGATTCCTCCCAATAGCTCTGGAGCCGATCGCCGCTGACCCCCCCGGGGAGCACGAGGGGCGCGCGCCCAAAGGGGTAGGACAGGCGGATCGTCCGCTGCGCGACCCCTTCGCTGAAGCGCACGGGAAACTCGAGGGCGAAGAAGTGCACTGCACCGGTCTCGAGGAGTACCGCATAGAGGTGGCCGCTCTCCCCCACGGGCCAGGCGCGGCGGGGCGGAGCGCCGCCGAGGTCAAGGGCCTCGCTAAAGACCGTTTCGCCGCTGGCTAGGGTCTGAAGGGTGAGGCGGCCCGTGCCATCCAGTTGAACGAGATGATCCCCGCGGCTATCGAGGGCGAGGAGCGGCGCCGCACTTTGGGCAACCCCCGGTGCTCCGAAGGGCGCCTGGCTTGCCTCCCTCAGTAAGGGCAGGGTGGCCCAGAGGAGGTAGAGAAAAATGGCGCTGATGGCCGCTAGCACCCCAAAGCCCCCCAGGGGGATGAGGCGCGCGGCGAGCCGGTCGAGCCTTTGCCGCCGTCGATCCCGTCCTCCCTTGGGAATGATGGTTTTTGCCATGGCCTAGGGCACGCGGAGCCGTTCCCGCGCCGCGACCTTCGCGGGCAGGGGCACATAGCCATCGCGGAGCACCAGGCTTTGCCCCTCGCGAGAAAGCACAAAGCGCAGGAACTCGCGCTGCAGGGGCGCGAAGGCGGTCCCCGGGGGATGGTTCAGATACAGGTAAAGGTAGCGCGAAAGGGGGTAGGTGCCCGCAATCGCGTTGGCCGCGGTGGCGGCGATGAAGGGTTCGCCGTCGCGCCGGGCCAGGGGCAAGGGGCGAATGCCCGAGGTCTGAAAGCCCATGCCGGAATAGCCAATGCCCGTGGGGGTTCGGCTGACGGCCTGCACGAAATCGCCGTTGCACAGGGCGCTCGCCTTGAAATAGCCGTAGGTGCCCGACACGGCATTCCGGCCGTAGCGTTGGAGCCGCTGCGTCTGCCAGGGGCCCTCAAGGCCCAGGTCTCCCCAGCGCTCGGCGCTTTGCCGGGCGCCGCAGCGCCGGGCCACGGAAAAGATCGCGTCCAGGGCGCTTAGGGAAAGGCCCGGAAGTGGGTTGTCCTTGTGGACGAAGACCGCCAGGGCGTCCACGGCCACCCGAAAGGCCAGGGGGCGATAGCCAAAGCGCGCTTCAAAGGCCTGGAGCTCACCACTGGTCATGCGTCGGCTCATGGCGCCAAAGAGTGCCGTGCCCTCCGTGAGGGCCGGGGGTGCCGTGGAGGAGCCGGCGCCGGAGATCTGCACGGAAAGGCCGGGGTGGTAGGCCTGGAA
The DNA here is from genome assembly GCA_009919975.1 of Gammaproteobacteria bacterium. GTDB lineage: Bacteria > Pseudomonadota > Gammaproteobacteria > Pseudomonadales > Azotimanducaceae > Salivita. The sequence continues at coordinate 2,090 of RGAU01000006.1, read as the reverse complement.
GGCTTCGGACCAAAGGCTCATCAGGTTGTTCATGGTGTCTGAGCCCACGGAGGTTACCGCCTGCGCTTCGAGGATCTGGGACGGCCGATAGGCGGGGAGCGCCTCGTCGAGGACGAGCGCCGCCCCGTACCCGAGCCCCGGGGCCAGGAGGCAAAGGGCCAGGAGGCACCTGCGGGATACCCTAAGCATGGGTCCGCTCCGAAGGGTCCTCTCGAACTTGCAGGGGCAGGGCGAAGGCAAAGCAACTGCCTTGGCCGAGGGTGGAGGTGACCTTGAGCTCGCTGTGATGGCGCCGGAGCACGTGCTTCACGATGGCAAGGCCCAGGCCCGTGCCCCCGGCCTCCCGGGAACGACCCACATCCACACGGTAGAAGCGTTCCGTGAGCCGGCCTAAGTGGTTGGCGGCAATGCCCAGCCCCTCGTCCCGGACCGACAGGTGCGCGCTGTCCTCAAAGGCTCCATAGGAAAGGGTGATTGCACCGCCGTCGGGGCTATAGCGCAGGGCGTTGGTGACGAGGTTGGTGACGGCACTGTGCAGCTCGCGCTCAAGGCCTAGCACGGTAAGGTCTGGGTCCACCTCAAGCACAAAGCGGTGGGCGGGATGAAGCGCTGCCAGGTCGGCGCAGAGGCGCTGGATGAAGGGGCCCAGCCGAACCGGTTGCTTTTGATCAAGCTCCGGGGCTTGGTCCGAATCCAGCTTAGAAAGCAGGAGCAGATCCTCCACGAGGCTCTGCATGCGCTCAGCGGAATTTTGAATGCGCCCGAGGCCTCGCTGAAGGAGGGCAGCGTCGTCTTCCTCCTTCAGCGTCTCTAAGAACCCTAGGATCACCGTGAGGGGGGTCCGCAGTTCATGGGAGACGTTGGCGACGAAGTCCTGGCGCATGGTGCGTAGCCGGGCCACGGTGGTGACGTCCCGAGCCAGCAGCAGCTGCCGCGCGTGGCCGTAGGGCACGAGGCGCAGGTCGAGGATCTCCGCCCGATCCCCCGGGGCCGGGAGTTCAATGTGCCGTTCGCTGGCCTCTGCCTTAAGGAGCGCGCGCAGCTCCGGAGCGCGAAAGAGGCTCCCCAGATGCTGCCCCAGGTCCCGCTGTTGGAGCCCGAGCAGAGTAGCGCCAGCGTTGTTGAACCAAACGATGCGGTCCTCTCCCTCGAGAAGGACCACCGCGTCCGGGAGCGCTTGGGTGGCGCGCTGTAGCTCCCGGAGCATGGTGGCGAGGCGCCGGCTGCGAGCCCTGGAGCTGCGACGCTGTCGGTAGACCCGCCAGGCAACGCGGTGTAGCGCGCCGAAGAGCACCGGCGGGTGCCCCGAACCCTGATCGAACCAGCGGAGGGCCGGGGCGCCGAAGACGCTTCCTAGGAGCGCGCCGGCGAGAGCGAGGAAGGCGACCGCAAGGGCGCCGCTCACCGCGGTCCGGCGCTATCCGCTGCGGGGGAGAAGCGATACCCCACGCCGCGGACCGTTTGAACCCAGTCGGCCACGCCGAAGGGTTTCAGCACCTTTCGAAGCCGAAGGATGTGCACGTCGACGGTGCGCTCTTCCACATAGACCGCGCGGCCCCAGACCCGATCAAGGAGCTGCTCCCGGTCGAAGGCGCGCTCCGGGTGACGCATGAGGAATTCAAGGAGGCGGAACTCCGTGGGACCAATGTGGATGTTGTCTTCGCCAACGGACAAGCGGTGGCTTTGCGTATCCAGGACCAGGGGCCCAAAGGCGAGCTGCCCGGCCTCTGGGGCGCCGGTGCGCCGGAGCACCGCCTTGATTCGGGCGACGAGCTCCCGGGGGGAGAAGGGTTTCGTAACGTAGTCGTCGATCCCCACGTCGTAGCTTTTCAGCTTGTCGGCCTCCTCACTTTTCGCCGTGAGCATGATGAGCGGCAGCTCGGCGGTGAGGGGGTCCTTGCGCAGGCGCCGGGCCAGGTCGATCCCGGTCATCCCCGGGAGCATCCAATCGATGAGCAGGAGGTCGGGGAGGGGGCCTTCGAGGCGGCGCAGGGCCTCCTCACTGTCCCGGGCTTCCGAGACCGTAAAGCCTGCCCGTTCAAGGCTGAAGGCGAGGAGTTCGCGAATGTCTGCTTCGTCCTCGATCACCA
>RGAU01000050.1 GCA_009919975.1 Gammaproteobacteria bacterium | reverse complement strand
ATTGCGAGCGCCCTGGAAGCGAAGGGCGCCGGGCGCCGCCGGGTGAACTACCGCCTTCGGGATTGGGGCGTGTCTCGGCAGCGCTACTGGGGCTGCCCCATTCCCATGATTCTCTGCGAGGGTTGCGGGCCCGTGCCCGTGCCCGAGGCGGACCTTCCCGTGGTGCTACCCACGGACGTGGTCTTCGAAGGCGTCGCTTCGCCGCTAAAGACCGACGCGATGGCGGAGTGGCGGAAGGTGGACTGCCCGCGCTGCGGTGCTGCGGCGGAACGGGAAACGGACACCTTCGATACCTTCATGGAATCGAGCTGGTACTACGCGCGCTTCGCCTGCGCTGACAACGACAACGCCATGTTGGACGAGCGCGCCAAAAGATGGACCCCGGTCGATCATTACGTGGGTGGTATTGAGCACGCCGTGCTCCACCTGCTTTACAGCCGCTTCTACCACAAGCTCCTCCGGGACGAGGGGCTGGTGGACTCGGACGAGCCCTTCAAGCGCCTGCTCCTCCTGGGCATGGTGTTGAAGGACGGACGAAAGATGTCGAAGTCCGCGGGGAATATCGTATCCCCCAATGAATTGATCGACCGGCACGGGGCCGATGCGCTGCGCACCTTCATGATGTTTGCGGCGCCCCCGGACCAAACGGTGGAGTGGAGCGATTCCGGCGTGGACGGCGCTACCCGCTTCCTGCGCCGGCTCTGGGGGCAGGTGCAAGCTCACGTGGCGGCAACCCCGGCGGCGCGGCCGGCGCTGGACACGGAGGCGCTCTCCGATAGCGGAAAGGCCCTGCGCCGCTTGGCCCATGAAACGCTCGCTAAGGCCGACGACGACTTCGGCCGTCGCCTCGCCTTCAATACCGTGGTGTCCGCGGTCATGAGCTTGAGCAACGAGCTAGGCCGCTTTGAGGGCGATGACGCCGGGGCCTGGGCCCTGCGCCAGGAAGTGCTGTCCATTGCCGTGCAGGTGCTTTCGCCCATCGCGCCCCACCTGTGTCATCGCCTGTGGCTAGACCTCGGCCACGAGCGCCCGGTGGTCGAAGGGCCCTGGCTGACTGTGGATGAAGCCGCCTTGGCCCGGGATGAAATTGAGCTGGTGGTGCAGGTGAATGGGAAGCTGCGCGGCAAGTTGACGGTGCCGGCGCAGGCGGATCAAGCCACGGCGGAAGCCCGCGCTCGGGAAGAGGATAACGTCATGCGGCACCTGGAAGGGAAAACGCTGCGCAAGGTGATCTACGTGCCCGGCAAGCTCTTGAACTTTGTGGTGGGAGGTTAAGGTGGCGCGACACAGCTGGCTCGGCCTTCTTCTGATCCTAAGCCTCGGCCTCGCGGGCTGCGGCTTTCGTCCTGCGGGGACCCTTTCCCTCGCGCGCCTGGCGAATACGGAAGTGGAGGATCGGACCGGGCGCTCCGAGGTGGCCTTCGAGGTGGCCCAGCAGCTGCGCTTGGAGGCCCAGGGCCTAAGCGACGAAGCCCCAGCGCTGCGCTTGCGCATTCTTGAGGAGCGCTTCGATGAGCGGCCCCTCACCATTACCTCGGGGGCCCGGGTAGGGGAGTTCGAACTCATCACCACCGTGCGCTTTGACCTGCTCGCGGAAGATGGAACGCCTCTGCTCGAGCCCCAGACCCTCATCACCGACGCCCTTTACCTCCGGGATCGGGGGCAGCTCCTCGGATCTCGGGAGGAAGCGCGAACGCTGCGTCGGGAAATGGTTCAGCGCCTCGCTCGGCGCATGCTGCAGGCCGCCATGGTTAAGGCAGCGCCCTAGGGCCATGCGGCTCCGGGACGAGCGCCAGCTGGCCGAGACGCTCCAGAGGGGCCTCCCCCGCGCCATCCTGCTCAGCAGCGACGAGCCGCTTCTGGTCCAGGAAGCGGCGGGCCAGGTTCGAGAGGCGGCCCTGGCCGCGGGCGTTGAGGAACGGGTCCCCTTTCACGTGGATAGTCCGAGCTTCGATTTTCGCCAGCTCTTAGACAGCAGCGCCTCCCTGTCTCTCTTTGCCTCTCGCCGCTTGCTTGAGCTGCGCCTCGGCAGCGCTGGCTTGGGGCAGCAGGGCTCGGCGGCGGTGCTTGAGTGGCTGGCCGGAAACAGCGAAGACGTCCTGCTGGTGCTCTCCCCCCGCCTTGATGCACGGGCCCAGAAAGCGAAGTGGGTCCTCGCTTTAGAGAAGGAAGGGGTGCACCTGCCGCTCTGGCCCCCGGGGCTCGATGGCATGGGGCGCTGGGTTCAGCAGCGGCTTCGCAGTGCGCGAGTGACCGTGGATGAGGAAGGGCTGACCTTCCTCGTCAGTCGCCTCGAAGGGAACTTGTTGGCTGCGGCCCAGGTGGTGGATCGCCTCGCGCTCCAGGGCGGCGGCAAGGCCTGGACCGTCGAAAGCCTTGCCGAGGAGCTGGACGACGACGCCCGCTACACCCCTTTTGAGCTTATTGACGCTGCTCTAGCCGGGGATGGGGCGCGGGCGCACCGTATGCTTGCCGTGCTCCGGGAGGAGGGCCTTGAACCGTTGGCTCTCGTAGCGCTCCTGGCTCGGGAGCTGCGCATCCTTCTCGGGCTTCGAGAGGCCGCTGATCGGGGGACACCTCTGGGTGCGGCCATGGCCAGCGCCCGGGTGCTGAAGCGGCGTCAGGGTCTTGTGGAGCGTGCCCTGCGGCGCCTGTCCCGGGCCGTCTTGGCCGGCGCCCTTCGCGATCTTGCCTTGGTTGATCAGGGCGCCAAGGGCATGAACGCCGTGGTGCCCTTTGAGGAGCTTGATCGTCTGCTGCTTCGCCTCGCGGGCTATCGCACCACGCCCCTCGCTCTGCGTAGCCGGCGCTACCTCGAGCCCTAGTTCACCACGCTATCCGCTTCGTCTCCCAGGGCGACCAGGTAAAGGCGGTCGCCGTCCGTTTGTAAATGGGTGATGGAGCCGTTGCCGGGACGGAAGGACACCATGGCCGCGCTGCCCGTGGCCGCGCCCACGGCCAGATTAATGGCCACGAAATGGCTGAAAAATACCGTGGGGGCAGTGGCCTCGCAGAGGCAGGCGATCAGGGCGTCCCGCCAGGCCTGCTGCGCCGGCGGTAGCCCCTCCACCGTTCCCGCCATGACTTCTCGGAGCCAGGGGGCCCGGGCCTCGAGGGCCTCATCGGGCGCGGGAATTTCGCTGATGCGCGTTTCCAGCTGCGGCCGCACGCTAAGGGTCTCGGCGAAGGGGGCCGCCGTTTCCTGAGCTCGGGCCAGGGGGCTTGCTAGCACCTTCGGGGCGTCGAGGTTCAGCGCCGTCAGGCGCTTCGCCGCGAGGGCGGCTTGCTCGGCCCCGAGGGGGCTCAGCCCCGGATCCCGATGATCGGCGTAGCCCGCCGCCGCTTCCCCGTGCCGGACCAGAAAAAGATCGATACGTGCCATCGGTGCCGCCTCCCCCTTGCTTGAAATGGGCCCCCCCTTGGGGCCCAATAGGTGCCCTGCGAAAGTCTGTGAAGCCCGCTGATACTGGAATCTCTATGAATCACCAAAGCTCGGCGCTGTCCGTGGACAGCCAGCCCGATACGCAGTGCTCGGTTCGCGACGTTTTTGGCCTCGATTTAGACCTCATGGTCCCCGCTTTTTCCGAGCGGTCGGAGTATGTGCCGGATCTCGATCCGTCTTACCAATTTGACCACGATACCACGCTGGCCATCCTTGCCGGCTTTGCGCACAACCGGCGGGTGATGGTGCAGGGCTATCACGGGACGGGTAAATCGACGCACATCGAGCAGGTGGCGGCGCGGCTTAACTGGCCCTGCATCCGGATTAATCTCGATTCCCACATCAGCCGGATCGACCTCATTGGTAAGGACGCCATCGTCCTCCAAGATGGCAAGCAGATAACGGAATTCCGGGAGGGGCTTCTGCCTTGGGCGCTCCAGCGTCCCGTGGCTCTCGTTTTCGACGAGTACGATGCCGGGCGCCCGGACGTCATGTTCGTGATCCAGCGGATCCTCGAGGTGGAAGGGAAGCTCACGCTCCTGGACCAGAACCGGGTCATCGCGCCCCATGGCGGGTTCCGCCTCTTCGCCACGGCCAACACCATCGGCCTCGGGGATACCACGGGGCTCTATCACGGCACCCAGCAGATCAACCAGGGCCAGATGGACCGGTGGAATATCGTCACCACCCTCAACTACCTGCCCGCGCAGGCGGAAGCGGACATCGTGCTCTCGAAGATTCCCGCCTGGGGGTCCGAGGAGGGGCGAAAGAAGATCGCTCAGATGGTGTCCGTCGCGGACCTCACGCGCCGGGGTTTCATTGGGGGCGAGCTGTCCATCGTGATGTCGCCCCGGACCGTGATCTCCTGGGCCCAGAATGCGGAAATCTTCAATGATCTTGCCTTCGCCTTCCGCGTGTCCTTCCTGAACAAGTGCGACGAAACGGAGCGCACCATCGTTGCCGAGTACTACCAGCGCTGCCTTGGGGAGGACCTCACCGGCGCCTCTGCTGCGCTGGCCCTGAAGGCGGTCGAGAAGTAAGGGCGTGAGCCGCCAGGACGGGGAAGGACCGCTCGAGGCCTTTAAGCGCGCCACCACGGCCACCATGCGGGCCCTGGCCGGCAATGATGAGCTCGAAGTCACTGCGGGGCGTAGCTGATGCCTTCGCCCTGCGCCTAGCCCACCATGATGAAGCGCTCCACAGCGCCCAGCGCCCGCCCCAGGGCATGGCCATGGAGCTCTTCGATGCGGTGGAGGAAGCGCGCTATCTCGCCCTGGGCATCAATCGCTATGCCGGCGCCGCGGACAATATTGATGCACGCCTCCGGGAAGACTGCGTCCGCGCGGCCCTGGACGCCGCGCAGACCCGCAGTGAAGCCCCCCTGGGCCTGGCGGTTGGGCTGATGCTGCGGGAACGCATGACCGGCCGCCCCCTTCCCGCGGAAGCGGAGGCGGTGGTGGCGCCCTGGAGGGATTGGGTGCTGGATCTCGCCGAGGGGGACCTTGAGGCCCTGGTCGCGCAGCGCGATGACCAGGCCCGCTTTGCCGATCTGGCCCGGGACCTCATTACCGATCTGGGTTTTGGCTCGGAACTGGAAGCACCGCCGGACAGTGCTGACCAGGACGGCGAAAGCGACGCCATGGACGAACAAAGCGAAGGGAGTGCGGAGCTAGAGCCCCAGGATGTGGCCCTCGAGGACGACGGCAACTCCGAAGAGCTCGACGACGGCGACCGCAGCCTTCAGGAAATGGATGCAGATGCCCTCGAGGACGCCTCCGAGGGCGATGGGGATGGGGAAGATGCCCCGCCGGAAACGCAGGACGAGCAGGGCCGCATCTTCGTTGACATCGACTATCAGGCCTACAGCACGGCCTTCGATGAAATTGTCAGCGCTGCGGATCTTTGCGAGCCAAGCGAGCTTGATCGCCTGCGCGCCTTGCTTGATCAGCAGCTTCAGGCGGCCCAGGTGGCGACGTCTCGCCTCGCCAATCGGCTTCAGCGTCGCCTCATGGCGAAGCAAAGCCGGAGCTGGGATTTCGATCTCGAGGAAGGGCTTTTAGATACGGCCAAGCTGGCCGGGGTCATTGTCGATCCCACGAGCCCCCTGGCCTATAAGCAGGAGCGGGAAACGCAGTTTCGGGATACGGTGGTTTCCCTGCTCATCGACAGTTCGGGCTCCATGCGGGGGCGGTCCATCGCCATCGCGGCCATGTGCGCCGACATCCTGGGCCGCACCCTCGAGCGCTGCTCCGTGAAGGTGGAGATTTTGGGCTTCACCACCCGGGCTTGGCGTGGGGGGCAGTCCCGGGAGCTTTGGCTGTCCCAGGGCAAGCCAAGCGAGCCAGGGCGCTTAAACGATCTTCGGCATATCGTGTACAAGGGCGCCGATGATCCCTGGCGCCGGGCTCGGCGAAACCTGGGCCTCATGATGCGCGAGGACGTGCTTAAGGAGAACATCGACGGGGAAGCGCTCATCTGGGCCCATAATCGTCTGGTGGTGCGCCCCGAACAGCGCAAGCTGCTCATGGTGATTTCCGATGGTCTTCCCGTGGATAACTCCACCCTGCTCGTGAATCCGAGTAATTACCTGGAGCGCCACCTGAAGTACGCCATCGACCAAATTGAAAACCACTCGGCGGTGCAGCTGGTGGCCATTGGCATTGGCCACGACGTCACCCACCACTATCAGCGGGCCGTCACCATCACCGACGCCGAGCAGCTGGGCAGCGCCATGACGGAGCAGCTGGCGGCCCTCTTTGATCTTGACGGCTTACCGACGAGCGTCCCTCGCCGGCCCGCGGCCTGATGCGCGGGGCGCTCGCTGCGGCGCTGGCCGCCTATGGTGAACGCTGGCCCGAGGAGCGCGCCGTGGTAGCGCGCTTCCTGGCCTTGCTAGAGGCTCGGGAAGACTGCGCCGAGCGCAGCTGCACGGACCCCGGCCATTTGACCGGATCGGCTTGGATCCTCTCCCCCGATGGCACCGCCGCGCTGCTGACCCATCACCGTAAGCTCGACCTTTGGGTCCAGCTGGGGGGGCATGCGGACGGAGAGCTAGATCTCCTGGCCGTGGCCTGCCGGGAGGGGCTGGAGGAGTCGGGGCTGCCGAGCCTTGCGCCCCTAAGCGCAGCGCCCTTCGATCTTGATATCCACACCATTCCAGCCCGGGGCCAGGAGCCCGCCCACGAGCACTTCGACGTGCGCTTTATTTTCCGGGCCCCGCAGCACGCCGTGATCGTTAGCGATGAATCGCACGATTTGGCCTGGGTGCCCCTGGCTGAAATGGGGTCCGTGACCCAGGAAGTCTCCATTGCCCGCATGGTGGGCAAAACACCGTCTTTCCTTTAGGCTGAAAGCTCTAGAAAGGGCATGGATGCCCGACGAGCCCGCACCTTCGCGGGGCCGGAAAGGGGGAGGGACCATGGTATTTGATCCGCTGGAACCGCTTCTGAGCGCGTTCCTTGGGCGCCTCGCCCAGAGCCACGAAGCCCTCTTTGGGGCCGGCGGCGCTGCCGCGGAACTTGAAGCCGTGCGAGCGGCCGCCACCCTTGCCATCGAAACCATTCACCGCTCCGATGCCTACTACCACAACAGCGAGCACACCATGCTCGTGACCCTGGTTGGCCAGCAGATCATTCTGGGACGCCAGCTGGCGGAAGGGGGCGTTTCCCCGGGCGACTGGGCCCACTTTACGGTCTCCCTTCTGTGCCATGACATCGGCTATGTCCGCGGCGCCTGCCCTGGGGATGAAGGCAGCCAAATGGTGATCAACGCTGCCGGGGAAACCGTCACCGTTCCCGCGGGTGCCACCGACGCTGCGCTGACGCCCCATCATGTAGAGCGCGGCAAGCTCTTCGTGCAGAGCCGCTTTGCAGCCCACCCCTTGCTTGAGGTGCGGCGTCTCTGCGAGGCCATCGAAAAGACCCGCTTTCCCGTGCCCGAGGCTTCCGATTTGGGAGATGGGGTGAGCTGGGGTGACCTGGTTCAGGCCGCCGATCTCATTGGCCAGCTGGCGGACCCCGATTACATGCGGAAGCTCCCCGCGCTCTACTACGAGTTCGAGGAAACGGGGGCGAATGCGCGCATGGGCAATGACGTGCCGGGGCGCCTTCGAGACACCTATCCGAACTTCTTCTGGACCATGGTGAGCGAACACATTAAGCCCGGCATTGCCTATCTAAAGTGCACCCGGGAAGGGCGGGATTGGCTGGCGGGCCTCTACTCCCACGTGTTCAGCCAAGAACACCGCAGCCTGTTGGCCTAGGGGGCGCACCATGTTTACGCCACGAGATATCGTCCTTGAAGCCTTCATCGATAACCTGAAGGTGGAGCTTCGTCACGGCCATCCCTCCGTGGAGACCCCGGTGATGCTGGCTCTAGAAGAAGGGGTGCGGGTGATACTCACCCAGCTGGCGCGCTCCGATGCGCTGTATACCAACTTCGACACGGCCCTCACCGTAGGCTCCATGGCGCTCCGGGTTGCGGAAGGACGGCAGGTGGCGGAAGGCGACGTGGCGCCCGAGGATCTCCTCCACTTCCTACTCGCGGCCCTGGGTTTGTATCTGGGCTTCGTTCGCGATTTGCTCCCGGGCGATGGGCTGGAGGACGTCGACGATGGGCTCGGGGGGCGGCTGTCCCTGCCGCCCGGAGGAACCGACGGCACGCTCCTTCCGAGCTTTAATGCCCGCTCCCAGGCTTTCCTGCGGCGACGCTTCGCCGACCATCCCATTATCGATGGGGATCGGCTTGCGCGCTGGGTTGGCGCCGTGCCCTTCCCGGAAACGGGCGCCGAGGCTGCCCCCGCATCCACCTGGGCCCGCCTGCTTCGCGGGGCTCATAGCTTATCCCTCGCCGCCGACCCTGCCTTTGTCCAGCGCATGCCCCGGCTCTTCCGGCAGCTCGAGGAGGTGGGGCTTGCGAGGGAATTAGGCTACGGCCATGGCGATGATATCGTCGCGGCCTACCCTCGCCTTTTCTGGGGCCCCATGATGGAAATGACGGCCCCCGCCATGCGCTACCTTCGCTTTACGGCGCAGGGTAAGCACTGGCTATCCCGCGTCCACGCCCAGATGCTGGTGCTCGAGCACGCAGAGCTCCAAGGTTAGGGCGACTTCCGCTTCGCCGTGCGAAAGCCCGGACGCCGCTGCCTCTGTGCCCAGACGCGGTGCTTAGCCAGCGCCGGGTCCGCCCGCAGCGCCTCGATCGTATTTAACCGTTCCCCAAGGGTGAGTTCATCGTGAAAGCGATGGACGGCGCGATGGCATAGGCGACAGAGGTCAACTCCGGCCGCGAGCGTCGCCTTGTCAAAGCGCTTCTGAAAGCGGGGCCGCCGCGCCACCTTCTTGGGAATAAGGTGGTGGAAGGTGAGGGGCAGCGTCCGTTCACAGAGCGCGCAGGGGCCGTCCTTCGCCACGAGCCTAGGGGTATAGGTGGCACGCCACCAGGCGCGGCCCACCCCCGTTCCCGGCCTCCACGGGCTTTAGGAGCGGGGTTTCTTGGCGGCAGCGTTCCGTGGCTTCGGGGCAGCGGCTGGCGAAGCGGCAGCCGGCTCCCAAGTTCACCGGGGAGGGGATCTCCCCGCTCATGGTAGGGCGGGGCGCCCGGGCTAGGGCTGGATCCGGCTCCGGGTTCGAGGCGACGAGTAGCTGGGTGTAGGGATGCTTGGGACGGAAGAAGACTTCGTCCGACGGGCCTAGTTCGATCAGGCTCCCCAGGTACATGACGGCCATGCGGTCCGAGACGTAGCGCACCATGGACAGGTCGTGCGCGATAAACAGGAGCGTGAGCCCCAAGTCCTTCTTGAGCTCCGCAAGAAGATTTATCACCTGCGCCTGCACGGAAACGTCGAGGGCGGAGATGGGCTCGTCGCAGACGACAAAGCGGGGTTCTAGGATCATGGCTCGGGCGATGCCAATGCGCTGGCGCTGACCCCCGGAAAACTCATGGGGATAGCGCCCCGCGTGTTCTGCCCGAAGGCCCACGGCTTCTAACCAGTGGGTGACGGCGTCCCGGAGCGCGGCCTCGCTTGGCTTGCTATGGAGCCGAAGCCCTTCGCCGATGATCTCCCCAGCGGTCATGCGGGGATTCAGGGAGGAGTAGGGGTCTTGGAAAATCATCTGCATGCGCGTGGCGAGGCGGCGATGGTCCCGGGCGCCATAGCGTTGAGGCAGCGTTTCCCCTTCGAAGGTTACGGTTCCGGAAGTTTTGTCCAAAAGCCCCAGAAGGGTTTTGCCCAGCGTCGACTTCCCCGAGCCCGATTCCCCCACGAGGCCAAGGATTTCCTCCTGCGCCAAGGTAAAGCTCACGCCGTCTACGGCGTGGAGCGTGCGCCCCGGGCCCAGTTCGAAGTGCTTGGTGAGATCCTGAACGTGAAGGAGGGGCTCAGCCATGGGCGGTTTCCTGCGCGGGAGCTTGTGGATGAAGGCGCCAGCAGCGCGCCGCGTGGGCGGGGCTGGGGCTAAATTCCGGCGGCGCCTCGCGGGTACACAGGGCCATGGCCCGGCGTAGCCCCTGCGTGTAGGGGTGGGCGCTATGGGCGAAGAGCGTTTCCACGGCGGCCGTTTCCACGATTTCCCCGGCGTACATCACCGCGACGCGATGAGCCATCTGGGCCACCACCCCCAGGTCGTGGGTGATCAAGATAATCGCCATGCCCTTCTCCTCCTGAAGCTTCCTCAGGAGGTCGAGAATTTGCGCCTGGATGGTGACGTCGAGGGCCGTGGTGGGCTCGTCGGCAATGAGGAGTTCGGGGCCGCAGGCGATGGCCATGGCGATCATGGCGCGCTGCAGCATGCCGCCGGAGAACTCGAAGGGGTATTGGCGCGCCCGGGTGGCCGCTTCCGGGATGCGGACCTCTTCCAGGAGCGCCACGGCGCGCTGCGCTGCTGCGCTTCGGGACAGGCCCTGGTGAATCCGCAACGTTTCCGCGATCTGATCGCCTATGCGCATGGTGGGATTCAGGGCGCTCATGGGATCCTGGAAGATCATGCCCACGCGCTGGCCCCGCACCGCATTCAGCGTGGCTGGGTGATGAGGCAGCAGGGCCGTATCCAGTAGCTGGGCGCTACCGCGGCGAATCACCCCCGGGGGCATGGGAATGAGGCCCAGAAGGGCCTGCATGGATACGGATTTTCCGCATCCCGATTCCCCCACGATGGCGAGCGTTTCCCCGCGAGCGACGGAAAAGCTCACCCCGCGGACGGCCTCCACCGTGCCCCCGTGAGTGTGAAAATCAACGGTGAGGTCCTGAACCTCGAGCAGGGTGTCGGTCATTCCCGGGCCCTCATGCGTGCGTCGAGGGCGTCGCGCAGGCCATCCCCCAGGAGGTTAAAGGCCAGCACCGTGAGGCTGATCATGAGCGCGGGGAAAAAGAGTTCGTGAGGCGAGTTGAGCATGCTCTTTAAGCCCTCGAAGCACATGGACCCCCAGGACGGCGTGGGGGGCGCGACCCCCATGCCAATGAAGGAGAGGAAGGCTTCCGTGAAAATCGCCGTGGGGATGGCGAAGGTGAGGGTGACTAAGATCACTCCAAGCGTATTCGGAATCATGTGGCGGAAGATCAGGTAGCGCTGCGGCGCCCCGAGCAGCCGGGCCGCCTGTACGTAGCCCTCCTCGCGGATCTGCAAGATTTGGCCCCGGACCAGGCGGGCCGTGGCGGGCCAAAGCAGCAGCACCATGGCGACGAGAATGGCCGTGATGCCGCTTTCTCCCGCCTCTACGCCGCTGGCGACGCGAAAAAGGATCATGAAGAGGAGGAAGGGCAGGGCTACCACGAAGTCCGCGAGGCGCATGAGCACGGCGTCGGCGCGGCCCCCAAGAAAGCCCGCGGCGGCGCCGTAGGCCGTGCCGAAGAACACATAAAGCAGGGGTGCGAGGAGCCCAATGAAGAGGGAAGTGCGCGCGCCGTGCATGAGCCGGGAGAGCATATCCCTTCCCAGATAATCCGTGCCCAGGGGATGGGCGGGTAGGGTCAGGCGCTGTCCCGGGGCGCCGCTCTCCGGGGCTAGCAGTCCTGCTTTCCGCGCTGCGTTCAGGGGCAGGGCCCGCTCCACCTCTACCCGGAGGGTATGGAAGTGGGGGCTCTCCCGCAGCCCGTCGGTGGCGGTGACGCTATACCAGTACACGCCGGGTTCCAGGGCCAGGGCATCCTCGTAGCTGACCTCGGCGCCGCTCCAGCGATCGCCGAGAGGCAGGCCCAGTTCGTTGAGCGCGGTGGGCTGGTAGCGATTGCGGTAGATGCGATAGCCCGCGGCGTTCTCCACCGGGCTCCAGCGCAGGCGTACGGACCAGGTGTGGGGCGTGCCGACGACGCTGAGCCCTTCCGGGGCGTCCAGCGCGGCCCGGGTCGGGGAGGCGAGCCAGGCGGGGTCCGGAGCCGCGGGCCAGTCCTCCGCTTCGATGCCCGGCCACCGTTGGCCCCGATCGATGAGCAGCGCTTCCGCGCCCAGGTTCGGGGGCTCGGAGATGCGGTCGAGGTTCTGCGTAGATGGGTCCACGGTCCAGAACAGCGGCCCGACCGTGGTAAAGAGGCCGAGCAGCGCGAGGAGCACCAGGGACCCCACGGCGCGAGGATTGCGCAGCAGCCGAGCCCGGGCGTCGGCCCAATAGGAAAGGGAGGGACGCACCAGCACCGGCGCGGCATCCTGCGCGGCGAGGGGGGCGAAATCTTCAGGGCGGGGCGAATAGGCGCTCATGTGAGGCGCACCCGAGGATCGATCAGCCCGTAGATGAGGTCGACCACAATCACCATGAAGACGAGAAAACTTCCGTAGAACACCGTGGTGCCCATAATGAGGGTGTAGTCGAGCTGCTGCACCGCCTCCACGAAGGCTCGGCCCAGGCCCGGAATGGCAAAGACCAGCTCCACCACGAAGCCGCCGGTGGTGATGGCGGCGATGGCCGGCCCGAGCACCGTGATCACGGGGAGGCTGGCGTTCCGTAGCGCGTGGCGCCAGAAGATGCCCCCTTCACTGACCCCCTTGGCCCGGGCCGTCCGAATGTAGTCCGCGGTGAGCACCTCGAGCATGGAGGAGCGCATGAGCCGGGTCAGGAAGGCGAGGGTGGACAGGCCCAGCACCACGGCGGGCATGACCATATGGCTGAGCTCTCCCCAGCCGGCCACGGGCAAGAGGGTAAAGCCTAGGGCGTCGTTGGCGTTGAC
>RGAU01000049.1 GCA_009919975.1 Gammaproteobacteria bacterium | reverse complement strand
CGCGCCTCGCGAGGCGCGCCTGCCCCTCTCCCTGGCCTCCGATCCCGCGGATCTTCCCGCCTTAACGCTCCACTTTCAGCCCACGCCGGGGCATAGCGACAGCGCCTACCTGCTCAAGCTTTTGGAAGAAGGCGGCCCGCTAGGGGTCGATCTACCCCATGGCGCGTGCACCTTCGCGGAGCCCCTCACCCAACCCCTCCTCCTTCTCGGCGGCGGCACGGGCATTACCCAGCTACGAAGCGTGGTGCTGGCGCAGCTGCGCCTTGGTGGCCAGGGGGGCCCACCGCTTCGACTCTATTGGGGGGCGCTCAACAGGGAAGGGCTCTACCTGAAGGACGAGCTGAATTTACTCGCCGAGGCCTACCCGCGCTTCAGCTGGGTGGGCTGCGCAGAGGCAGGCGCGAGCGAAGACCCGGGCCTTAGGGAGGGACGGGTCAGCGATGCGGTGCTCAGCGATATCGAGGGGGCGCTCCTGACCTTAAGCGACTGGCAGGTGCTCCTAGGGGGTGGCCCGGGTATGGTTTGGGGAACGGTGGAAGGGCTCCTTCCCGCCGGCCTTCGTCAAGCCCAATGCCAGGCTGATGCCTTCAGCTATGCCCCGCGCTCCGTGGCTTGGCCTGACGCCCCCTAGCCTTCTCCGCGCAGCAAGGTAAACGCAGCGGCGTGCTCGCCCTTCGCTGCCAACCAATCCGCTTTCAGTGTCCGAAGCGCTTCACGATCAAGCTGCGCCCCCCTTGCACCACTGTCTGCGTCCAACGCCTCGCTGGCGTCGAGCATTTGCCCCGTGACCTCCAGCGCGCCGGCCACAAGGGCCAAGCGGCCCACGGCCAGAAGCACCACGGGATCATCGCGGCGGCCCTGAAGCCAGCCCTGAGCCACCTTGAGCGCACTCGCCGGGTCCGCGCTGCGGAGCTGCCCAAAGGCGGCCTGGAGGCGATCGTCCTGAGATTGCTTCAGGGCGCCCCGAAGCACCGATTCCGCTGCGGAGTGCGCGCCGGCGCGCTGAAGCGCCTTAGCGTAGGCGGCTTGCACCCCAACCCGGCGTTTCACCGCCTTCGGTAGGGCGCCGAAGGCCTCCGCGAGCACAGGCTCGGAAACGTCACCGACGGCGTCGAAGGCCGCAGCCACCAGCGATTCTCCGGAAGGACCGAGGGCCCCAAAGGCCGGTAGCGACTGAAGGGGCTCGGGATCGGCGGCGAGCAGGGTCGGCACCCAGCGTTCGGCCCAGGGCGTAGCAAGAAGGGCCGGGAACGCCCGAAGGGCTGCGAGGGCTTCTCTATGGTCGGCCGTGGGGGAGAGGGCCTTCAACCAAGCGGAAGCATGGGGCGCCGCGCTTAGGCGTTCATCAGCGAGGGACTCACCCCCAAGCCCCGCCACCAGGGCGTCGAGGGTTTGCAGCGCCGGCGCCGTTTCCGAAGCCAGGGGCGCGGGAGCGCGCTCCCCCCCGAGCGTCGCTTCCAGGCGACGCAGCAGCAGGCTTGGCGCCTGGGCCGCGGCACGGCGGGCGCGCCAGCCCCGGAGCCCCCGGGAAAAGCCCAGCAGCCCCGCGACAAAGAGCGTCAGGGTACGCAGCACAAAGGCAAGAAGAGCTAACCCGAGCAGGCCCAGCCAGAGGCTGCTCTCAAACAACCAGCCGCCATAAGCAAGGCCCAGGTAGCCAGGATCCCGCACCATGAGGACCCCGAGGCCCGCGGCCAGGCCCAGCGCGAGGACCGCAACCAGCAGGCGGCGCCTCATGAGCCCAGCCGCGCTTCAAGCGCTTTGTTTAAGGCCTCCAAGGCCATGCTGGAGCAGGGACGCGGCGCCTTCGGAAAGAAGGGGGCTGGTGCTGGGGACCTCCGTTCGCCGCAGGCGGAAGAGGCCCGAGAGCTTCTCCCAGAGCCAGGCACCCAGGCCCGCGGAGGCTGGCGCTTCCGCGGCTTTCGGCGCCTCGGCGCGAAACACGGGCGCGGCAAGGGGCAGGCGATCGGTCAGCCCCGAAAGTTGCTCAACCTCAAGATAGAGCCCTACCGTATCAATGCGCGGGGCGCTGCGAAGGGCGCCGAGAGCCGCTCCGAGGGACCGGCGCAGGGAGATGTCACTGGCTTGGTCGGCCTCCGCGAGCACCGCATCGGCCCGCTCAAGAAGGCGTACCGAGCCCGGTACGTCCCGCTCCAGGCGAAGACGCTGCGTGGCGACGGCGCTGAGATAGCGAACCTCTGCAAGACGGACCGCCGCCAAGCTGCCCACATCGGCTTCCGCACGCTGGGCCTGGGCCGCGAGCTCCGCCGCCAGCGCTTGCTGCCCTGCTCTGGCCTCCGCGAGCGCATCCTCCGCCAGGCGCAGCGCATCGCCCTGGGCCGCAAGGGCCAGGGCCTGCGCCCGGGCCTGCTGGCGAAGGTCTCCAAGCTCGGCGCCGAGGGATGCCTCAAGCTTCTGGACTTCAGACTGGCCCTGCTGAGCCAGATAAAAGGGGTAGGCGGCGCCGCCTGCGGCCCCGAGGGCAAGAAGGAAGGCCAGCCAGCTCAGCGCACTCCCCCGAGCCTTCGTCGGCTTTAACGCCTGCGCGGTTTCCGTCACCTCAATTCCCCATCAATTCCGGTGCCTTCATTATCCCCCTCCCGGGGGAGCCTGGACAGTCGCGCTAGCGCCTCCGCCAACGGGCCCGGGGCCAGGCTTAGCACGGCTTGAGCCTGGGGGAACCCCAGCTCCCGAGCCCGCTCAGCCACCCGTTCCGAGGGCGCCAAAAGGGCCTTCGCGCGAAAGGGCTCGCCCCCCGCCGCCAGCAGCGCGTCCAAGCACTCTCCGCTACCGACCACCACGACATCGATGGCCTCCGGCGCCGGCAGGGGGCAGGGTGCCGGGACGCGGGTGTACAAGGGCAACACGGTGACCTTTTGGCCCCAGCCCTTCAACGTCTCCTCCAGCGCGGGGCGGCCCCCAGCGCCCTTCAGCAAGAGCGTTTCCCGCGCGTTGGCGAGGGCCGGAAGGGCCAGCAAGCCCTCCGTGCTTTCAGGGGATGGCACGGTCACGGTGAGGCCCCGGGCTTCCAGGGCTCGGGCACTACGCCTACCCACAGCATACCACCGGGGGTGGATAGGCCACTGCGGCCAAAAGGCTTCGAGACGCTTTAGGCCCAGTTCGGCAGCGGCCTCCGAAATCACGATGACCGCGTCGAACTGATCGAGGCGCTGGGCCGCTGCCCGATCGGCGACCCTTTCGTGTGCCGGACGAAGGGTGAGCACGGGTGCTGGCACGACGGAAAAGCCCCGCCGCTCGAGAGCCTGCTGAGCCTCCGGGAGGCTGCGATCAGCGCGGGCCAGCAGAACGCGCAGCATCAGGGCTGGGCGGCAAGCACCGCCTCAAGGAGCGGCCCCGCGCCGGCATCGAGAAGGGCCTTAGCAACCTCATCACCCAAGGCGAGGGGATCGGAGCCCCGACCTTCGGCGCGAAGGACCGGCGCGCCGCTGGGGTCGGCGACCAAGGCTTGAAGCCAATAGCCGTCGCCCTCCTCGACGCAGTAGGCCGCCAGGGGCACAGAGCAATTCCCACCGAGGCGCGCGGAAACGCGGCGCTCCGCAGACACGCAGGCGGTGGTCACGGAGCAGCCGAGGGGCGCGAGCAGCGCCTGAAGCTCCGCGTCATCATTTCGGCACTCGATGCCCACGGCACCCTGCCCCCCTGCGGGGAGAAATTCCGGGGCGCGCAGGCGCGAACGAATGCGATCCCCGAGCTCTAAGCGCAACAGCCCGGCGCTGGCGAGCACGATGGCGTCGAATTCGCCGCTGTCTAGCTTCGCGAGCCGAGTTTGCACGTTGCCCCGCACCGGCGCCGTTACCAGGTCGGGACGAAGGGCCATGACCTGGCTTGCGCGGCGTAAGCTCGCCGTGCCTACCCGGGCCCCAGCAGGGAGCCCCTCGAGCGTTTCCGCGGCCACGTCATTCCGGGCGACGAAGGCATCGCTGGGATCTTCCCGGGCGCAGATGACGGAAAGGCCAAGGCCTTCGGGAAAGGCTACGGGCACATCCTTCATGGAGTGGACCGCCAAATCCGCTCGACCATCGAGCATGGCCGTTTCAAGCTCCTTAACGAAGAGCCCCTTGCCGCCCACCTTAGCGAGGGGCGCCGCGAGAAACCGGTCCCCTTCCGTGGTCATTTCGAGCAGCGTGATATCCAGGGTGGGATCCCGGGCCAGCAGCGCGTCCCGCACCCAATGGGCCTGCCAAAGGGCGAGCTTCGATGCGCGGGTGGCAATTCGGATGGGCCGCTGGGCCATAGTGCTTTCCCCCGGGCGCGGCCCCGAGGCTCAGCGCGCCTTCAAAAATCGACGGAGGGCGCCCGCTTGGCGCCGCGAAACGGGAAGGGGTTCTTCGATATCCGCCAGCACCGCCTCGTAAAAGCCCTGCGGCGTGCGCTGCAAGCCCTGCAAATAGGCAACGGCCACCAGGGCATTGCGGTGAATGCGGCGAAAACGCGGACCGAACTCTCCCTCCAACGCTGCCAGCGTATCCTCGATCAACACCTCAATGCCAGGGGCCCGCACGGTCACGTATTTTTGATCGGCCTGCAGGTAGCGAACCTCCTCCAGGGGAATGAGCACGAGGCCCCGGCGGGTCCGGGCGCTGATATGGGTGCGCGTAAAGCCTTCGGCCACCAAATCGGTCCACAGGGCCTCGACGTCCGCGCGCCGCGGGCGGCAAGCCTGGGGCAACAACCGACGAAGCTGCTCGCTGGTCGCCCGGCGCGGCAGCAGCGCCACGGGATGCTGGCTTAGGCAGGAGGCCAGCGGATCCGTGGCATCAAGGAGCACGTAAATCGCCGGGTGATTATCGAGGTGGCCAAGATGCAGCAAGGCTTCGAGGCCAGTCATGCGGGGCAGGCGCGCCCCAAGGAGCACAATTTGCGGGCTACGACCTTCTACCTTGCGGAGAAGCTCGAGGCCGTCAGAGGCCTCCCCCACCACATCGAAACCCTGGAGCGTGGAAAGCTCCGCCTTTAGGTGAGCGCGAAGGGACGGATCACCATCCGCCACGAGCACTTTCATCGGTTCCCTGCCTCAGGCGCTTGCGCTGCGCCATCCCCCCGGCAAAGCTAGACCATAACCTGATCGTTTCAAAAAAACCCGAAGAAGATGTTGCAAAAACGAACAATTCGAACGCACCGAAGAAACGCTGCGAAGGCGCCTTTTCGGCGCGCTTTCTCGAGCCTCCTTGTTGCAGGCATTTCTTTACCCTGGGCCCTTGCTGTGACCGGAGCACCGACGACGTTGGCGTTTACCTTCGAGGGATCAACGCTCGCCCTTCGCCAAGCCCACAGCGGCGCCGGGGGCCTTTCGGAAATCCGTGAACTTTCCTGGCCCGAAGAACATCACCCAACCCTTGCGGCGCTCCTTCGCGCCTATCTCAAAGCAGGGAAGCGCCTTTCCCCCCAGGGCTTCCTTTCCCATCACGTCGAAGTGACGGAGCAAGGCACGCTCCGCATCGCGCCAAACTGCGACGGGAGCCTCAAACGCCCCTGCCTCGAAGCCTTCACGCTGAGCGAGGAAACGGCGCGGGCGCTCCTAGGGGCCCTGGAGGACCGATCCCAGGAAAGCCCGTAGCGCCTGCGCCCTACTCCGCCTTGGGAGGCAACCAAGCTTCGCAGGCGGCGACCACCAGGTCGCTTTGGTAATCGCTGAGGCCGGGGTGGAGATAGCGAAGCACGCACTCCGGCGCGGAGGCCGGGGGCTCGGGGGCAAGGGGATGGGGCCCGGCGAAGGGCCCGTCAAAGATCATCATGCCCTCCCCCGCAAGGACGCCGTCCGGGCCCGGGAGGGCGCGAATTTCCCGGTGAATTTCCACCTGCCGAGGCGCGCTAGGCGGCGTCTGTGGCGCTGCGGCCCCGGCGGACACCATGATGACCGGCTCCGCCGCGGCCAGGGCGGCGGCCGCCAAAAGCCCCAGGCCAAGCCCTGCAATGGCACCCACAATCCTGCGTGGAATCATCCCGAGCCCTCCTTAAAAATCCCAGCATAGCCCGGTGCTAGGCAAAAAACCTGGGCAAAAAAAGGCGGGCCGAAGCCCGCCTTTGCTTACCCTGAAAGGGTTTTAGCTCTTCGTGAATTCCGGATAGGCCTCGAGGCCGCACTCGGAGATGTCCGTACCCTCGTATTCCTCTTCCTGAGAAACGCGGATTCCCATGGTGAACTTAATAATGGCCCAGATCGCCAGGCTCGCTAGGAAGGTCCAGCCAAAGATGGCCGCAATCCCAAACAGCTGCCCACCGAGAGACGCATCGCCGTTGGAAAGCAGCACGGCCATGAGACCCCAGATGCCGACCACGCCGTGCACGGAGATGGCACCGACGGGATCGTCAATCTTGAGGCGGTCGAGGCCCACGATGGAGAACACCACCAGCACACCGCCGATCAAGCCGACGAGCACGGAAAGCTCCGCGCTGGGGCTCAGCGGGTCCGCGGTGATGGACACGAGGCCGGCCAGGGCACCATTGAGCGCCATGGTGAGATCAGCCTTGCCAAAGAGCGCCCGAGCCGTCAGAAGCGCGGCCAGCACGCCGCCGCAGGCTGCAAGGTTGGTGTTAACGAAGACCTGGGCTACGGCGTTGGCTTCATCGACATTGGAGAGCTTGAGCTCCGAGCCGCCGTTAAAGCCGAACCAGCCGAACCAAAGGATGAAGGTACCGAGCGTTGCTAACGGCATGTTGGCCCCGGGGATGGCCCGGGAGCTGCCGTCCTCGCCGTACTTTCCAGCCCTCGGCCCAAGCATGAGCACGCCGGCCAGTGCCGCTGCAGCACCACACATGTGCACGATTCCGGAGCCCGCAAAGTCGGAGAAGCCAGCCGCCGCGAGGGCGCCGCCGCCCCAGCTCCAGGAGCCCTGGATCGGGTAGATGAAGCCGGTCATGACCACGGCAAACGCGAGGAACGCCCAGAGCTTCATGCGCTCAGCCACGGCCCCGGAGACGATGGACATGGCCGTCGCCACGAAAACGACTTGGAAGAAGTAGTCGGAGCGCGCGGAGTAGTAGGTCTCCCCGCCGGAAGCCAGGACCTCAGCCGCCGTATTTTCCGCACCGATTCCCATGCCGAAGCCCGGGATCCAGGCGCC
Organism: Gammaproteobacteria bacterium; assembly: GCA_009919975.1. Lineage (GTDB taxonomy): Bacteria > Pseudomonadota > Gammaproteobacteria > Pseudomonadales > Azotimanducaceae > Salivita. The sequence goes on along the minus strand of RGAU01000049.1, from coordinate 5,641 downwards.
TTCCGTGACGTTGCCGTACATGAGGGCGTAGCCAAAGAAGAGGTACATAATGCATGCGATGGCGAAAAGCGCCACGTTCTTGGTCAGGATCTCCGCCGTGTTCTTCGCACGAACGAGTCCCGCCTCGAGCATGGCAAAGCCCGGGGCCATAAACATGACCAGCGCGCCCATGACGAGAAAATAAAAGGTATCAATTGAATAGTTGGTTTCGACTAACGCTTCCACGTGAATCCTCCTTGCGAGGTCCTTTTAAGCCAGAGGGCGGCCCAAAACCGGCCCGATTTAAACGGCATCCGCGCCGGTTTCCCCGGTCCGAATGCGAATCACCTCATCAAGGGTGGAGACGAAAATCTTGCCGTCACCCACCTTTCCCGTATTTGCCGTTTTGGTAATGGCGTCGACCACGGCATCGAGCTGTCCGTCGTCGATGGCCACTTCAATTCGAATCTTGGGAAGGAAATCGACGACGTACTCCGATCCCCGGTAAAGCTCCGAATGGCCCTTTTGCCGACCGAAGCCTTTAACCTCCGTAACGGTCATCCCCTGGATTCCGATCTCCGAGAGGGCTTCTCGGACGTCTTCGCTTTTAAACGGCTTAACGATGGCCGTGACTAATTTCATGACGCGCTCCTCACGCTGCAGGGCGCGCCAGGCGCCCGGGACAGGACAGAGACCACATCGCCAAACCTTTGCTGGCGGTGCTCCTGAGGGCTTCAGCAAAGACCGTGCCGTTTTAGCGCCCACCCCAAAAAAGGAAGTCTCAAGCGCGCTTTGCCGCCCCCCTTGCCCCGGCCTTGCGCAGGAAAATCGCGTTTTCCTAGGCTGCGCACCAAAAAGCGGCAGAAATCCTGGCGCCGAAAAGCCCCTGGATTTCAGAGCTTGTGGGGCTCATAGGAATATCGCACCAAAAGGGCGCAGACCTTCCCATGCCTTCTTGGTATTGATCGATTTCCGGGCATCGCGCTTCCAAGGCGCTTAAACGAAAGGGGGGAAGGGGTGCTCAGGACAGGGGAAGGACCGAATTGGCATGGGATCTGCAAAAGCCCCTACGACGCCCCTTGAGCGCAGCTGCGCAAGGCGCGCATGCGGGCTCCGGCCCCCGACCCCCCGTCGAACTTAAGAAGGATGACGCACATGTTTCCGAAACCCCACGCAGCGCTCATCGCGCTGAGCGCCCCATTCATCGCCGCCCTCCCGGTGGCCAGCCAGGCGGCAGAGAATCCCTTCGACAGCTTGCTCGCGGGCACGGAAGTTTCGGCTTGGGCCGCTGGCAGCTACATGCACCGTTTGAAGGAAAGCAGCGATGCGAACCTTGGGACGGGCTACTTCTCACACCCCGACGCCAACACCTTCTCCCTCGACCAAGCGTGGCTCTCCATTGATAAGGCCGCGACGGAAGACAGCCGTGCCGGCTTCCACCTCGACTACACCTACGGAAAGATTGCTGAGCAGCAGGGTGGCAACGAAGACTCCGGGCTCATCTACTCCGGTTGGGTGAGCTACCTAGCCCCCATCGGCGAAGGGGTAGAAATCAAGGCCGGGCGGCTCACCACGCTGCTGGGCGCGGAGGTGCTCGAGACCAACGCTAACTACAACATTACCCGCGGTGCGGTGTACGGGCTGCAACCCATTACGCACAGCGGCGTAATTGCCTCCACCACTATCGGCGGCACGGGCGTCGCCTTTGGGGTGGTGAACGATCTCTACAGCGACACCTTTGACGACGACAGTTCACAAAAGGTTGTGACCGGTCAGCTGTCCTGGGATATCGAAGGCACCTACGTGGGCGTCAGCGCCATTTACGGTCAGGACAACAGCCAAGGGTGCGCCCCGAGCGCGGATTGCCAGCTCGGCGTTTACGATCTCCTCGTGAGCCGGGATATTTCCGACGCCTTCTCGGCCTGGCTAAACGTTGACTACCTGGCCACCGACGGTGACGACCTCGCAGAGACCGGCTCCGCGCTGGGCATCGCGGCGGCCGGACGCTACGCCTTCTCCGATACCACGGGCTTCGCCCTGCGGGTTGAGCGGGTCACGGCTGAGGAAGACTTCCTGATCGCCGACGACGACCTCGAGTACTGGACCATCACCGGCACGCTGGATCACAAACTCACGCCGGAGCTCATGATTCGGGCCGAAGGCCGTTTTGATAAGAGCGACGAAGTGGCAAACCTCGGTTTCGCCGATGGCGATGGCACGCTCACGGAAGACAAGCAGTTCACTGCCATGGTGGAAGTGATCTATCAGCTCGGCGGCTTCTAGACGCCAAGCGCACTATTAAGCAACAGCGAAGCGCCCCTATTCGGGGCGCTTTTCTTTTCCACGAGCCTGCGCAAGATCTGCACGAGCCGTTTCCAGGGCCTGCCGAAGCGCGGAGCGTTGCACGGCCCCCTCCTTCGGGTGGGTGATCAGGGCACGCTCTAGCCGCGCCACCTCCTTCTCCAGGTCCCTTGCTGACCCAGGGCGCTCTTCTCCATAACTTAATGAACTTAAAAGGATTATGGCGACAATCAGGCCATTCCCCACCGCTTTATTACCCATGGTCTCTCTCCTCAAAGTTCGTTCAGTGATCGTGCGCTCCCAAGCACGACACCTTCTAGACCGAAGCGATCCGCGGAGAGTTCCCAGCAATGCACCATGAAGAGACAAATGGTCGCTTCTTTTTAGGTCGTTATTGCGTTGCGCCTACGGCAGGGCATCGCGCTAGGCAAGGGGCGCTCGCTGCCGTAGGCTCTTCGCGCCTTAAGGAGGGAAGCCCCGATGAGCCATTTTCACGAAGAACGCCCCCTTTCCCCGATCGCCCCGGGGCACTGGGTAAGCCAGGTGTCCCCCCAATGGAGCATCGGAGCAAACCCGAATGGCGGCTATCTCCTAGCTCTGGCGCTCAAAGCCCTCGGCGCGGAACTGCCTCAGCCTCATCCGGTAAGCATCGCCGCGCACTACCTTCGACCGGGCGAGGGCGCAGCGCCCTGTGACTGCTTCGTTGAGGTGCTGAAGGTGGGCAAGCAGCTGGCCACGGGGCAGGTGCGGCTGGAGCAGGAGGGGAAGACGCGCCTCGCGGTGCTGGCGACCTATGGCACGCTGCCGACCGACGCCCCGGCGCCCGCGGACCGCCAACCCCAAGCACCCGACCTCCCGGATCCGGAGGCCTGCGTATACCGGGAAGCTGCGGGGCAAGGGGTGACTCTTCCTATCGCAGAACGCCTCGACGTGCGCTTGAACCCGGCCCAGGCCGCGCCGGGGCAAGCGGGCGAGGCCGCCATCAGCGGCTGGATTCGCTTTCGCGACGATACAGATCCGGACCCAGAGGCGCTGGCCCTGTTCTGCGATGCCTTTCCTCCATCGGTCTTCGGCCTTCTCGGCGCCGTGGGCTGGGTACCCACCGTTTCCCTCAACGTCGAACTGCGTCGGTACCCCACCCCGGGATGGATTGCTGGCGCCTTCTCCAGCAGGGATCAGCAAGGCGACCGCATGCTAGAAAGCGGCGGCCTCTGGGATAGTCGCGGTGCGCTCGTGGCCTCCGTACGGCAGCTCGGCCTGGTCCGCCACGCCTGAGCCTGGGGGCGCTCACCCTCGTTAGACAGCCTCCGTTCTGCGGTGTAGCGTCAGCCTTCACCCGGCACAGGGAGGTTCCCGGTGAAAGTCCTGCTCATCAGCATCCTGCTCTGCCTTGCGGGCATAACGAGCCCCACCTTCGCTGCGGCCTCGAAAGGTGAGATCGTCTGGTCCGTTCAGGCGGCGCTCCGGGAACTCAATCTTTATAACGGCCTCATAAACGGCGCGGAGAGCCCCGAGCTCACTCAGGCCGTCGTTGCCCTAGAGCGAGAACTCAAGGCGCCGCAGACCGGCACCCTATCCCTGCAAACCCTCGCCCTGGTGGAGCGCTTGAGGTTCCTGCGTCAACGGCAGGCCGATTTCCAGCGACTTTTCGATCCGAGGCTCATCGAAAGTCTCACGGTCGAAGAGTTCCGCTTCTTCCTGGGGGGCCTTTCGGCGGATCAGGCCTTGCGGGTCTTTGAGCAGTATCCAGAGCGCATTGCGGATCTCCCCGGGGCGACTTACCTGCGCACGGAGCGCCCCCCGGCACCGGAGCAGCTCGCGCGCTTTATCGATGCCGCCTTGCTCCGCCTGGATTACGACGGCGGGGCCCTCGATCTCGACGACTTTCGCCGGGCCCAAGGGCTAGCGCTCGGCGGAGCCCCGTCGGTGGGAGATCTTTCCGCCCTCCTCGATGCCCTTTGGCTGGAGACCGGTAAGCCCCTGGAGCCAGCGACGGGCTTCGTCCTTCGGCCAGCGGCCGATACGGTACAGGTTCGGGGGAGCTGGCAGCGGCTGGTCGGGGCACGGGAGCCCGGGCCCTTAAACAGCGTCACGCTGGAATGCTACCGCGATATCGCCGTCTGCTTTGCAGCCTCCGCTAGGGCGGCCCCAGCCTTCGACACCCCCGGCGCTGCGGGCACCCTGGACAGCACGCTTGAGCGCTACGACATTCAGCGCTGGTCCGACCAGGAAATCGCCGCCAGCCGACCCTCGACGAATCGCTGCACCATCACGGGCCTCACCATCAATTTCACGGCCGAGGAAGTTTTCCGAAGCACGCGCAATTACGACGCCACGGACTGTGTGGACGGCGCCACCCCGCGCCTCGGGGAACCGGAAATCTGGCAGCTGACGGACGGGAAGGCTACGGCCCAGGCGAGCTGGCGGCGCCTGCAGGATCGGACCCGGGGGCGCAAAAATTAGTGTGCAGGGGGAAGTGCAAAATGGCGCGCCCGAGAGGATTCGAACCTCTGACCTCTGCCTCCGGAGGGCAGCGCTCTATCCAGCTGAGCTACGGGCGCGTGGGTCGCGAAGTGTACTCGCCCCATGCGAGCGGGTCTACGGGCTTCAAGGGGCCTAGCCCCATCCTTATACTCCTCTCGTCCCCTCCCCCAGCAGCCAAGGAGCTCCCATGGCGATCGAAGAAGGCAAGGCCCCCCCGGCGTTTACGCTGAAAGATCAAAACGGCGAGAAGGTCGCCCTCAAGGACCTGAAAGGCCAGAACGTGGTGATCTATTTTTACCCGAAGGACGACACCCCGGGCTGCACCAAGGAAGCTTGCGGCTTCCGCGACCTCTGGGGCGAAATCCAGGCCACGGGCACGGTGGTGCTGGGCGTCTCTCCGGACAATGGAGAATCCCACGAGAAGTTCATCAGCAAGTACAGCCTGCCCTTTACCCTACTCTGCGACCCGGACAAAACGGTCATGGAGAAGTACGGCGCCTGGGGCGAGAAGAACATGTACGGAAAGAAGACCGTTGGCGTAATCCGCTCCACGGTGATTGTCGGTAAGGACGGGAAGGTGGCAAAGCATTGGAAGAAGGTGGCCAAGGCCGAAACCCACCCGGAGAAGGTCCTGGAAGTCCTGAAAACACTGCCCTAGCGTCTCTACCCTCCCCCCGGGGGTGGGCGCCATTGAGCTCACCCTCGGAGAAGCATAGGCTTGGGGCAAACGCCGGTGTTATGGGAGGACACCACCATGAGCCTAGCCTTCGCCTCGCCCGCACAGCCGCTGTCCCTCGATGAATACTGGATGCCCTTCACGGCCAACCGCTGGTTTAAAAAGAACCCGCGGATGATCGAACGGGCCGAAGGGGTGCGC
>RGAU01000048.1 GCA_009919975.1 Gammaproteobacteria bacterium | reverse complement strand
TAGGGCCCGCCCCGGTGTGGCCGTCACATCCACCCGGTCTGCTTTCAACACGGGCTGGCCAGCGACAAATACATAGGCAAAGCCCGTGGCTGGGCGACTGCCCTCCGCGTAGGTGCTGTGATCGGTTACGGTCTCAGGATCAAAAAGCACCAAATCGGCGATGGCGCCCACCTGCACCCGCCCCCGCTCTTCCATGGCCGAGAGGCCCAGGGCGCCCAAGCGCTCGGCGGTCTCGGTGCTGGTCTGGCGAAGAATGGGCATGAGCGGAAAATCCTGCTCCCGGGCCAGGCGCAGGGCCTTGGCATAGGTCCCCGCGGCCCGGGGATGGGCGTTGGGAAGATCCTCTAGGGGCATGTCCAGGGGGAAGGGCTGCAACGCTGGCAGCCCATCGCTCGCCAAGGTGGTCCCGGGCAAGCCCAGCCATTGCACCACTTCCCCCTCGGGCATTTTGTAAGCGATCACCACGTGGGTCGGATCGCGCTCCCGAAGCGTGAGGAAGCTCTCCTCATCCAAAAAGCGCTGCGCCGTAGGATCGAAAATATCCTCGTAGCGCCGGCCGAGGCGCTCCACCCAATTCGCCCGCTCAAAGAACACGGCATTGATCGTGGTGGAGCCCGCCGCATAGGGGTAGATCTCCCCCCAAACGTTGTGGCCCTGGGCCTGGAGTGCGCGCAGAAGGGTGTGGACCTGGCGCCAGCCCGGGTTATTGAAGTGATTGATCATGGCGGGGGCCTTCAAGGCCACGGCATTCGCGAGGATTTCCTGGGCCCCGTTAATCTCGTCAACGTCCGTCCCCGGGGTGCGCCGCAAATGGACAGACACCTGGCGGCCATAGCGACCCGCCAGGGCCTGAATATCGTAGAGGCCCTTCCCCGTGACCCCGGGCATGTAGCCTAAGGTTGACCCCACACCGATGGCTCCGGCCTGAAGGCCCGCGTCGAGCATGGCTAGAATCGCGGCCTGCTCCGCGTCCGTGGGCACGGCGCGGCTCCACCGGGGGGCCCGGCGCGCCTTTGCGGCCTCAGAAGTATCCCGCGCCCGGACGCCATCGAGCACCGCAGCGCGGGCAAGCTCGTGGCTGGACGCGGTCCCAAAATTGATGAGCGATGTCCCGGTACGTTCCTCATACCAGGCCCCAACCTCATCTCCCAGGGTCCCGAACTCCAGATCCATGATGGAGGTGACCCCGTTGCGCAGGGCCAGGCGATAGTGGATCGGCAAGGTGCCGTGGTAGTGCGTATCGATGAATCCCGGCGCCAGCACTAGGCCCCGCGCGTCAATAACCTGAGCGTCGCTGACCTCCGGGCCCGCCAGCGGCGCCTCGCTGATCGCGGCGATACGATCGCCGGCGAGGGCGACATGCGCCACCCCGTCAAAGCCGGACGCCGGATCCATCACCCGAGCGCCGCTTAACACCCAATCGTAAGCGGGCGCCGCGAAAGCCCCACTACCCAACCAAAGTGCCAGCAGCGCCATCCATTCCTTCGTCCCCATGGCCCCTCCCGGGAAAAACCGAGCGCCAAACTCGGCTTAAGTGCACAAAAGTTCCATGAACCGAAGCGTTTCGGTTTATGGCCGTCCGTACTATGCTCAGAACGAGAACATACCGATAAGTGGCGGTACACGTCACGGCATGAACAAGGGGAATCACATGAGCACATCCACGGGCTTTAACCGTCGTAGCTTCCTGCAAAGTGCGGGGCTTACGGCCCTGGCAGGGGCCAGCGGGGGCGTCGCCCTCACGGGCAGCGCAAGCGCCCAGGCGGCCGGCAGCACCCACATCCCCATGAAGGGGGGGCGCTACGATTTCGACACGGTCTACGACCGGCGAAACACGAACACGGCCCGCTGGGATGGCCCCTCCCGGGACTACCCGGAAGGCGTCTTCCGCTACGGCATGGGCGTGGCCACCATGGATTTCGAGTGCGCCCCCTGTATTACGGAAGCCCTTACGGCCCGCGTGCAACATCACACCTGGGGTTACATGGCCTCTACGGACGGGCTCCGGGACGGCATCATCAAGTGGAACGGTGAGCGCCACGGCCTGGATCTTGATCCTCGGGAACTCGTCATCTCCGATGGGGTCTACCCGGGCATGATCGCCGCCCTGCGCACCCTGGTGCCTCGGAACAACAAGGCGCTCATCATGAGCCCCGCCTACTCCGGCTTCTACAGCATGGTGAAGGCGGCTCGAATCGATTCCGTCGATAGCCCCATGACCCTGAAGAACGGCCGCTTCGAGATTGACTGGGCCGATTTGGAACGGAAGATGACTCCGGATGTCCGGGTGCTGATTCTCTGCAACCCCCAGAACCCCACGGGCAACGTGTGGCGAGAGGAAGAGCTGCTTCGCCTCGGGCGCCTCGCCCTGGAGCACAAGATCGTGGTGCTCTCCGACGAGATCCACGGCGACTTTGTGCGCAAGGGCCATCGCTATGTCCCCTTCGCGACCCTGAAGGATCAAGCGGTGGTGGAGAACAGCATCACCTGCAACGCCATCAGCAAAACCTTCAACCTGGCGGGCATGAAGAACGCCTACTTCTACTCGAAGAGCCCGGTGCTTCTGGAGCGCGTTAAGCAGTACCACCGCGCCGAACTGTCCACCCTCGGAGTGGTGGCGAATGAAGCGGCTTACGCCGAAGGACAGGACTGGTTCAACCAGGCCCGGGACTACATCGACGGCACCCACGATCTCGTGGAGAAGACCGTGAAGGCCAAAATGCCCCAGGTCGGCTACGTGCGAAACGAAGGCACCTTCATGACCTTCCTGAACTTCGGCAAGGTGATTGATGCCATCGATCCCGGCGAGCTGGCCCAGTACGGCGGCAAAACCCGAGAGGAAAACTTCCAGGACTGGCTCACCTACAAGGCGGGAGTTTACGTGAATGCGGGATCGGTCTACGGGGAAGGGAGCGATGGCTACATGCGCATGAATGTGGCGAGCGCTCGCTCCGTGGTATCCGCCGCACTCGACGCCATTGCGGGGGCTATCAAGGGCCTCTGAGCGGTTCCCCCGCATTAAAAAGGCCCCGCACTGCGGGGCCTTTTTCGTTGTATCACCGTCTCCCTAGGGCGCCCTGACCTAGTCGCCTTCAAAACCCGGCGGCGGGCCCGGCGGCCGGACTCCGGCGGGGCGCCCTCCCGGCCCCGGTGAGCCATGGCGATGCGGCCCGGGACGAAGCAGCAAGGCCGCCACGGCTCGGCGATCCTCAGGGGAAAGCTCCGCGAGCACCTCCAGGGCGCGCTCGTGCATCTGCTGCTGGTAGGCATTCGTGGCACCCCGCAGCCCCGCGAGGGCCTCCGCCAGCCCTGGCCGATCAAAGGGCTCGCGCCCCACGGCCGCCTCCACCGCTTCCCCGGCCTGACGAAGGGCCCGGCGCTGGGCCCGGCTCTCCTGGAGGTTTTCCCTGAGGCGGGGCATGACCTGGGCCCGGGCTTCCGGCGACAGGGTGCGAAGCCCCCAGCTAAGGGGCGGTGGCCCACGGTCGAAGCCCCCGCGCCAGGCGTGGCCAAGCACCGCGCCGAGGACCAAGAGGTTCAGCCCCAAGGAAAGGACCAGAACTACGCGGGTTTTGCTCATGGGTAGTAGCCCTCTCCGCCTGCCGCGAACACCCACTGCTCCGAGGCTTCCCAGCTATCACTGTTCTCCGTCGGTAACGCCGAACTCAATACAAAACCCAAGAGGACGGGCAGCGCCGCCAGCGCGGCGGGACGCCAAAGGTCGATGAAGGCCCCCCACCTTGCGCTGCTGGCAACCCGTCCGCCCCAAGGCCGAGCGCGTGCTGGAGCCTCCTGGGGCGGCAAATTCGAGAGCAGCCCCTCAAGATTAGCCCTTGGGGTGACGGCATAGCGGTCAAGCCAGGCCTCTAAACGTTCCCGCGCCTCCGGGGTTTCATGGGGTTCTTGCATGCTCTTCCTCCAAGGTCTTTCCCAGCGCGCGCCGGGCCCGGGCAATCAAGGACTCCACCGCCCGCAGGCCCAGCCCAAGCACCTCGGCGACTTCCTTTTGACTCAATCCCTCATAGTAAGAAAGCAGCAAGGCGCTGCGCTGTCGCTCCGGTAGGCGCTGCAGCGCCTGCTGAACTTGCCGCGCATCACTCAGCTGCTCCAGTTCCGGGTCAGGCATAGCGTCCCGGCCCTCAAGGGATTCAAGGCCTAGCCAGCGCCAGCCCTGGCGCTGCTGATCCAGAAAACGATTCCGCGCAATGCGGTAGAGCCAGGTGCTGAGCCGACCCCGAGCGGGATCAAAGCGCCGGGCCTCAAGCCACAGCTGGAGCAGCGTTTCCTGGGCGAGGTCCTCGCCCAGGGCCGGGCGGCCGCTCAAGCGCGTTCCGTACTGCTCAAGCTTAGGAAGGTAGCAGGCCGCCAGCTCGGCGAAGGCTTGTCGGTCCCCCTGAGCCACCTGGAAAACCCGCTGCCCCTCCTCCGCTTCCGTGTACACGCTGGCCTAGGAATCCTCGCCCCAGCCGCCCCGGCGGGGGCGCTCATCGGGCCCCAGGCGCCCATCGCCGTCCCGATCCAGGCGCTGAAAAAGGCTCTGACGAACCTCTTCCGCCGTCAGGGCATCATCTCCGTTAAGGTCACTCCCCTTGAAGAAGGCCCAGGCCCGCTCCGCTCGCGGGCCCTTCCGCCCTTCCAGCTGGGCTTCAAGCTCTACCCGCGTTAGCACCCCATCCCCATCCCGATCCGCAGCCTGAAGCGGACCCCGGGGCGGAAGGACGAACTCCGAAGCGCTGATAAACCCGTCGCCGTCGGCGTCAAGGGTGGCCATGCGGTCCCCCCGGCCTCCTTTCCCCCAGGGCGTCCCGTGGGGGCCCGCTTCGCGATTCCCGGGGGGCGGTGGCAGGCGGAACTCCTCCCGACTCAGCACCCCATCGCCATTTTGATCGAGGCGTTCAAACACCCGATCTTCCACGGCCTTGGGCGCTGCGGTGGCCGTGGCCCCCGCCATCAGCGCCGCCACGACCACACCGCCCATCGCCCCGGGCGCCCATTCTCTTAGCCGCATTTTCATTAGCTAGCCTCCTCTTCCGCTGCCAGGACTTCAAAGACTGAAACCTGGGGACGAAGCCCCTCGGGGCGAGGGCCCTTACCGCGATCACCGCGCTCGCCGTGCTTTCCCCGATCACCGCGCGCCCCCTGCTCCCGCCCTTCCCGGCGCTCGCCCCGCTCACCGCGCGCATGTTGGTGTTCTGCCCCTGCTGCGGGGCGCTCTCCCCGGGGGCCCTTCCCCGGGCCGCCGCCCGGGGCTGCAGCGGCATTCAAGGCGAGGCCCATCACCAACCCCGCCATCACCAGCCCTTGGGTAAACCGCTTCACCGTTCTCATAGCATCGACTCCTAAGGTCGCAAGCTTCGAAGCCTGCCTTCGAAGCCTGTCTCCTATACGGGGGTCGACCCCCGTTCCCGTCGCCGCGGTGAAAAAAACTTTAGGCCCTCGGGTCGATGGGGGTCAGGGTTCCCACCGCCGCCTCAAGCAGCGCCGCTGCCTCGAAGCACAAATCTTCCCGCCAGCGGTCGGCATAGATCTGCACCGCCACGGGTAAACCGTCAGCTATCCCCAGGGGTACGGGCATGGCTGGCAGACCCAGCAAATTGCCTGGGGTCACAAAGCGCAGCCGGTCCAGGGTGGTATCGATGCCGTGCTCCGGGTCCAGATCCGCGCCAATGGGAAAGGGGAAATCGGTCCAGCCGGGGCCGATCACCAGGGGCGTTTCCTGGAAAAAGGCGGACCAGGCCTGCATCAGTCGGTAGCGCTCCCGGTGCACGACGTCGGGGCCCATGGCCTCCGCGGGGAAGCGTTCCGCGAGCTTCCCCAGCATGGCCACGGCCGGCGGGCTCATCACCGCTTCGAGCATGGGGCCATTGGGCAGCACATCGCCCAAAAGAAGCTGGGCCCAGACCTCATGGACCCGGGGAAGCTCTGGAGGCACCGCAGGAACCACCTCCCAGCCCGCCTCGGCAAGGATGGCCCCGGCCCGCTGGATAGCCTCGACGAAGGCCTCAGGCAAGGTTACGCCAGGGATTTCCGTGACCAGCGCCGCCCGCTTCGGGACGGGAGGGAAGGCGCCGCGGCCCGCATCGACACTAAAGGGGTCGCGAGGGTGCCACCCCACCAGCACGTCATAGGCCGCTTTCACATCGGCCACGGTGCGCGCCATAGGGCCCTCGGAGATCATGAGCCCGTAGGCGACGGTCTGCTCCGCCGGCACCAGGGACAGGGCCCAGGGGATACGTCCTGGGGTTGCCTTGATAGAGGTAATCCCACAGCAAAATGCGGGATTTCGGAGCGACCCGCCGATGTCATTCCCAAGGCCCAGGGGAGACATGCCCGTAGCCAACGCCGCGCCCTCCCCGCCGCTGCTGCCACCGACGGCGACGGCGGGGTTCCAGGGGTTGAAGGTCCGACCGTGCAGGGGGTTTTCCGTGTCTATCCGCAGTCCCATTTCCGGCAAGTTCGTGCGCGCCAGGGGAATGGCCCCAGCGGCCTTCATGCGCTCCACCGTGGGCCCATCGACCGTGGGGATGGCATCCTTCAAGGCCGGCAGCCCCTGGGTGGTCGCGCTACCCCTGCAGTCGATATTTTCCTTGATGGAAAAGGGCACGCCATGGAACGGCCCCTGGGGTTCGGTGCGGTCCGCGGCGTCGGCGGCGGCCAGCGCCGAATCGGCCAGCACTGCCGTGAGGGCGCGAACCCGGCCATTAATCGCCTCAATGCGATCTAGGTGGGCCGAAACCACTTCTCGACTGCTCACTTCCTTGCTTCGAATCATTTTGGCCAGCGTCGTGGCGCTTTGGGCCCATAACGGCGTGCTCATGCGTTCTCCCCCTCTCTGGTGATGCCTCCACTCTACCCCCGCCACCCCCCCCCTTCCCTAAGCCCCCGCGCGGTGGCCCTTTTCGCCCTGGCTGCGGGGGTCGTCACTGCCAATGCCTACTACATCCATCCCATCATTGGGCGGGTCGCCGAAACCTTCGGCATTAGCGCCGCGGAGATCGGCGCGGTGCCGGCCCTGAATCAGGTTGCCCTGGCCCTCGGCGTGTTCTTTCTCCTGCCCCTCGGGGACTTCGTGAGTAATCGGAAGCTGGTGCTGATTTGCATTACGGTGCAGCTCCTTTCCCTTGGCACCATGGCGCTCGCCGAGAGCTATGGGCTTTTTCTGGCAGCCAGCACGGTGCTCGGCTTCTTCACCTTGACCCCCTACCTCTTGCCTGCCTACGTCTCCAAGCGTGTCGAGGGCGCCCAGCTCGGGCGGGCCACCGCAACCTTGACCACCGGTGTGGTCGCAGGGGTATTGCTCTCCCGCACGGGATCGGGGGTCATTGCGGAATACGGCGGCTGGCGCGCGGTTTACGGCGTCGCCACCGGACTCATGGCCCTCGCCCTGGCCATCCTCGCCTGGCGCCTCGAAGGCAAGGCCGCCCTGGCCACGACTGCCCCCGGCGCGGCGCGCTACGGCACCATGATGCTGGCCCTGGGCCGCCTCGCCCTCGCCCACCCTCGGGTGCTGCTTTCCGGCGCCATTCAGGGGCTGAGCTTTGCCATCTTTTTGCTGTTGTGGCTCGGCCTCGGCCTGCATCTCACGGGGCCGAAGTGGAACCTGGGAACGGATATCGTTGGCGGTTTGGCTGCCCTGACCGCCCTCAACCTCTTAACAACGGCGCGCCTCGGCCGCTGGGCCGACGGCCTCGGCCCGGAGCGGGCGCGACGCCGCTTAGCGGTTCTGCAGTTTTTAGGGGTGGCGAGCCTGGCGCTGGTGCATCTGCATTGGCTCTGGGTGATGCTGCCCATCACCCTCACCAGCATTGCGGGGCCGGTGATCGACGTCACCGGCCGCATGACCGCCCTTCGAGAAGATCCTGCCATTCGCACCCGGCTCATGACCCTCTACACGACGATCATGTTCCTCCTGGCCGGCCTTGGGAGTGCGCTCGGCACCAGCACCTACGCCGCCTACGGTTGGAATGGCATCGTCTTGGCGTCGACGGGCCTGTCCCTAAGCGTCGTGCTCGCCACCCACCTTGGCTATCGCCTGCAACAGCGGGGGGTGGCCCGGCCCTAGGCGGTGGCCTTATGGGTCGTCATGAAGGCCGGGGGCTTGGAGAATTCCGGCGCTTCGCTGGTCAGCTGAGCCAGGGCATAGCGGCGGTCTTCCTCCGTAAAGCTGCCCGTGGTGAGGCAGAACTCCACGAGGTTGTCGTTCGGATCCTTGGTGTAGATGGAATGACACCAGTTGTGATCAACCTCCAGCACATCGCACCCGGCGGCCTGCCACTGCGCACGACGCTGCTCTAGCTCGGCGGCATCCTTCACATCGAAGGAAATGTGATTGATGTGGTCCGGCAAGCCCGCTGCCTTAGACAGGTTCGTTTCAAAGCTGTCGTCGACTCCAGGCATGTCGTGCATCTCCCAGAAGGCGATGAATTTTGAGTCGTCTTCCATGCGATAGAAGAAGTGCTTCGCCCAACCGCCCTGGGGAGACGGCCCGACTTCGACCTTCACCAAGGTGAAACCCATCACCGTTTCATAAAAGTGATGGATGGCCTTCATATCTTTGGCGGCCAGCGCCAGATGGTGGTAGCCCATGGTCTCCCTCCCGTGGTTAGAGACGCCCTTACGCTAGGCCAGGAGGGGCCGAAGTGCAATGCGCCCCCTTGCCCTGCCGGAGCTCCTTGACAATAATGGGAGCAATTAATCAGCACGGTGAAACGGTTATGAAAAGCGGCGTGACGACAGCGGTCCTTTCCGCACTCCTTCTCGCAGGCTGTAGCGGCGGGAGCGGCTCCGATCCCCTTCCCGAAGTCACCCCGGGCCCCAATGTCGCGCTCCAGGCCATCGGCACCCCAACGAAGTCCGTTTACCGCCCAGGGGAACCGATCACCTTCGACTTTTTCCTTCGAAGCGATGCGATCACCGCGGAGCACGTGGCCGTGGATTTTGCCCTGACCAAGGCGGACGCCTGGGAAGACCTCATCAGCAATGAAGAGGCCGAACTGGTGGACCTTGGGGAATTCCTCGTGGAAAACCTCGTTCCTGGAAACCAAGGCTTCACTGCGCAGTTTGAAGTGCCCGCGGACATCGCCGACGCAGGGGACTATCTGCTCATTGGAGTCGTCGACCCCGACGGGATCCTCACGGAGGACAGCAACGTCGAGGATAACCGCACCCGGGACATCGAGCCGACCCTCGCCAGCCCCACCCTAAAGCGCATCGCCATCTCCGAGGACGGCATTAACGACCTGCAAATTCTTGATGCCCAGGTAGCGGAGGGCTTCCTCCTTCTTGAAGCCCCGGCTGCCGCAGGGGCGAGCAACCTGGGGAGTCGTCGTGCGACCCAGATCACCAATACGGATACGGACGAGTCCCACGTGGTGGGCCACATCGACGTGCGCAAAATCGGCAGCGCCAGCCTCACCGCCAACGTCGAAGTGGACGTCATCATCAATGGCGAGATCACCCCCGCCGCCATGTGGGATGGGCAGAATGATGTTTGGTACGAGCAGGCCACCCTCACCCTTCCTAACGCCACGGAAACGCACTACGTCCCCTGGGACCTTCGCCTTTCCGATGCGCAGATTGCTGCGCTCTGGGCCGCCTACGATCCCCAGGCGCCCGACAACACCGCCACCCTGCGCTTTCGCACCGTGCTCGTGGACGGCGGCGCAGAGGAGAGCCTAGAGAACAATCAGTTCGACCTGACCATCCCCCTGCGCTTCTTCTCTCCGGAAGCCCATAGCGAAGTGCCCTTTGAGGGCCTCGCCACCGCCAGCGCCGCGGGCGCGGCGCCGTTAAAGGGCGTCTATAAAAATGGCGGCGCCTCCGCTGCCGCGGCGGGGAACCTCAGTTTCGATAAGGTTTTTCAGCAGAGCTATGGGGACGCCAGCAAGTTCGCCATCACCATGGATGTGCGCAGCTTAAACGAGCTGTCTGGGGCCGATGCCTCCGCAACCCTAGCCAACCGGGGCAACGTCACCCTGAAGGTCTTCGGGAAGGGCTTTGAGCTCTTCGACGCCGAAGCCCTGGCCGGGGCTGATGGCTACGCCAATAGTGCCGACTACAGCGTCGGGGTGCGGGTGCTGGGGAACACGGTGCTTGATCAGGGACAGGACGCCAGTGACCAGCTGCAGCGGTCCTGGTCCCTAAGCTGGGAAGAGGAACGCACCCTCGCGGATCAGCGCTTCTTCGTGGGCCCCGTCCCCTTGCGGGTACAGGCCGGGATCAGCGGGAGCATGGGCTTTGGCGCTGGCCTTGCTTTCCAGAATCTGACCCTGACCGCCACCGGGGACGTGTTCTTTATGAGCCTCGACGCCTTTGCCAAGGGCAGCATCGATGCCTTTGTCGCCTCCGGCGGCGTCGGCGCCGACCTCCTGCTGGTGGGAGAAAACCTCGGCATCGTCGGCGAGGTGGACTTCAACCAGCTCGGCAACGGCAAGGTTACGCTTCGGGCCTCGGCGGTGAATCAGCTCCGGGCCATCGAAGGGGACTTCTACCTTTTCGCTAAATACAAGAAGTACAAGTGGTGCTGCAAGATCAAGAATAAGGAGGCTCGTTTTACTCTCTACAGCACCGGCGCGCTCTACGATAAGACCTGGACCCTGCTCTCCGAGCAGGCCACCCTAAGCCTCTAGGGTTCCGCGAAACGCCGGGGGCGCCCTACCCCCGGCGAACCCCTCCTATCGCAAGCCTGCGTTAATGCTGTCTAAGAACTTCGAGCCTGGGCAAAGCTCCTGCTCCGTAAGGGTATTTAGGGGGCGGCGCGCCGTCCCCAGCTGATCGTGGAGCTCTTCGCTATCGCGGTCGATGTAGAGCAGCCCCGTCAGGACCTTGCCCTGGCTTTCGTAATGGGCAATGGCCTGGAGCGCCGACTGCCGATCCTCAATGTCGTGATCGCTATCCTGCGCCTTGATAAGGGGCACGAGCTGCTCCTTATCCCCGGAGAAGCTCCGGCCCACGAAGGTGGCCCCCACCTCGATGGCCAGGCGCGCCACGTCCATGGGGGTGGAAAGATTTCGATCCCCCTTTTTGTTAACGGACCCCGTATCCATGGTGGCGGAATCCTGCCCCTTGGTGAGGCCGTAGCACCCATTGTTCTCCACGATGTAGGTCATGTTGAGATTTCGCCGAGCGCCATGGGCGAACTGCCCGAGGCCAATGGACGCCGTATCCCCGTCTCCCGAAACCCCGATGTAGATCAGGTCCCGGTTGGCGAGGTTGGCCCCGGTGGCCACGGAGGGCATGCGGCCGTGCACGGAATTAAAGCTGTGGGAGCCGGAGAGAAAATAGGCCGGGGTCTTCGACGAGCAGCCGATGCCCGAGAGCTTGGCTACCCGATGGGGCTCGATGTTCAGTTGGAAGCAGGCGTCCACGATGGCCGCGCTGATGGAGTCGTGGCCGCAGCCCGCGCAGAGGGTCGACAACCCCCCCTCGTAATCCTGGCGGGTCCAACCCAGGTCGTTAACGGGCGCCTTGGGATGACGAAAAGCCGGTTTGATATAGGTCATGCGGAGATCTCCTCAGCCTGAGCCCGCCGGGTAATTGGCGTCACGTTGCCCAAGGTAATGAAGTTTCGAATCATGCCGGCGATTTTCCGCGCCGTGACCGGAAGTCCATCGTATTCGAGGATGGGGATGAGCCGATCCTTCACGGGCACGCTGGTTTCGTTGAGCAGCAGGCGACGCATTTGCCCATCGCGGTTTTGCTCAATCACAAAAATCCGGTCGTGCTCCCGAATAAACTGCTCCACGTCCTCGTTGAAGGGGAAGGACCGGATGCGCAGCGTATCGATGCAGATCCCCTCCTTTTCCAGGATTTCAATGGCCTCGTAGGCCGGGGACGCCGTGGTCCCGAAGAACACCGCACCGTTCCGCGTCTCCATCTCCGCTTCCTTGAGCTTCGGCTCCGGAACAAGCTGCTTCGCCGTCTCAAACTTCTTCAGAAGCCGATCCATGTTGCGCACGTAGGCCTGACCATCCTCTGTATAGGCCGCGTACTCGTCCCGGGACGTGCCCCGGGTGAAATAGGCACCCTTGCTGGGGTGCGCCCCGGGATAGGTGCGATAGGGAATGCCATCCCCATCTACATCCAGATAGCGCCCAAAACGCTCGGTCATGGCCTCAAGGGCGTCGGCGTCGAGAACTTTGCCCCGGTCGTAGCGGTAGCTATCGTCGAACTCCAGGGGCGGCGACATCCACTCGTTCATGCCCAAATCGAGGTCGCTCATGATGATGATGGGCGTTTGTAGCCGCTCGGCGAGGTCAAAGGCCTCCACGGTCATGCTAAAGCACTCCGCAGGGGTCGCGGGGAACAGCAGGACGTGCTTCGTATCCCCGTGGGAGGCATAGGCCGCGGCCAAAATGTCCGACTGCTGGGTGCGCGTTGGCATCCCCGTGGAGGGGCCGGCCCGCTGCACGTCGATGAGCACCGCGGGCACCTCGGCGAAGTACGCGAGGCCCAGGAACTCGCTCATGAGCGAAACCCCCGGGCCGCTGGTGGCCGTGAAGGCCCGGGCGCCATTCCAATTGGCGCCAATGACCATACCCATCGCCGAGAGCTCATCCTCCGCCTGCACGATGGCGTAGTTCTTCTTCCCCGTGCCGGGGTCGATGCGCAGCCGCCGGCAGTAGGTGTCAAAGGCGTCCACCACGGAGGTCGAAGGGGTAATGGGATACCAGGCGGCGACCGTAGCGCCGGCGTACACCGCCCCCAGCGCCGCAGCGGTGTTTCCATCCATGAGG
>RGAU01000047.1 GCA_009919975.1 Gammaproteobacteria bacterium | reverse complement strand
GCGCTGGCCTCCACGGCCTTTTGTACGGCGAGGCTGGTGGTGATCTCCCGGTCCACCCAGGCGTTCACCCGCACCGCAAGCACGCCGCCGGCGTGGCGGATCTCATCCAGACCCCGGCGCGGCTCAAGGGTGGCCACGGCCTCAAGGGGCACGAGGTCTCCGTTCGGCAAGCGCACGGGGTAGGCCCGCAGGCTTTGCAGGGCATGCCGGTCCTCGGCGCTGAGGCGTACCCGGACTTCCAGTTCCTCCCGCCCGGCGTGATAGAGATGAACCCGGGCGCCGGCATAGGCCGCCCGGAGTTGACGACCCAGGGCTTCCGGCGTGAGGCCAGCGTTCCGCCCCTCGGGGGTCAGCTGATAGATCCACTGCTCCTGGCCCCAGGGTAAATCGTCACTGACGTGCACCACCCCATCGTAGGCCCGGAGCGCTTCCGTCAGCGCCAGGGCGCCAGCCTTGAGATTGTTTTGGTCCGTCCCTAGAAGGCGGAAGGTGAGGTCCGCCCGGCCGCCCCCGGCGCCCCCTTCGGCGCGGATAGCAAGGTGTTCCACGCCCGCGGGATGGCCTGCCCGCGCCCGCCAGGCGTTGGCGAATTGCTCCGGGCTGAGGGTCCGTTCCCGTTCTCCGGCAAATTCCGCGACGATGCCCGCATAGCGATCTCCCCGTTCCCTGCGATCGTCGATGACCGCGTAGCGCTCCCGGGACAGCCAGCCCTTGATGTTCTCGGGCCCGAGCTCTGCGGCGGTGTCTGCGAGGGCGTCTTCCAGCTGGTTAAGCGCGGCCAGGCGCTGAGCGGGGGTCGCATCTGGAGCGTAGCGAAGATTGGCTTCTACGGAGGGGAGATCGATGCCCGTGACGAGATTGACTCGCAGATGACCCGTGGCCACGAGGGCCAGAGCCAGGGCGAAGGCCAGTACCGCCGCGAATACGGTGGTACCCGGGCGCCGCAGGGCGACCTCGAGGGCCGGTGTTAGGCAGCGGGTCCGGAATGCTTCCAGCGCGCCCTGGCAGGCCCGGCGGAGCCGCCCCGGGGGGCGCTCATGATCCGCCGCAAGGCTCGAACTGAGGTGCCGAGGCAGAATGAAAAAGCACTCCAAAAGGGAAGCGATGATGACGCAGAGGAGGACCTTCGGCAGGGTCAGGATGATTTCTCCCAGGGGTCCGGCAAACAGCAGCAGGGGGGCGAAGGCCGCTAGCGTCGTCAGGGAGGCGGTGAGCAAGGGCAGGGCCATGGCCCGGGCCGCCTCCCGCCCCGCGGCTTGGGCGCTCGCCCCCTTTTGAAAGCGGTCAACGGCGTTTTCTCCAACGATGATTGCGTCATCCACCACGATGCCGATGGCCATGACGAAGGCGATGAGCGCCACGATATTGACCGTGCCGCCGAAAACCCCCCAGTAAATGGCCAGGGCCAGGGCGAAGCTCACGGGGATGCCCGCGGCAATCCAGCCGGCGCTCCGCGGGGCGAGGAACAGCAGGAGGACAGCCAGCACAAGCACCGTTCCCCCTAGGGCGTTCTCGCCGATGATGGTGAGCTGCTCCGCAAGCAGGGCCCAAACCTCGGACATCACAAAGAGCTGGACCCCTGCAGGCAGCGTGCCCTCCTGGCGTTCAAGGAAACGGCGGAGCATGCGGCCGGAGGTAATGACATCCGCCTGCCCTTTCCGAAGGAGCTCGAGTTCGATGGCCGGGGCCCCCTGGCGGCGCACGGTGATCTGGTCTTCCTTCGGTTCTACGCGAACGGTGGCCCATTCCCCGAGAGGGAGGAGCGTATCCCCGAGGCGAAGGGTGAGCGCCTTGTAGGCGCCCGGGCCTCGGGTTTGATCGAGGCCCCGAAGGGCCCGCCGCGTGCCTTCCGTGCCCAGGCGCCCTGCGGGTTGCTCCCGCGCTTGCTCCGTCAGGGTCAGGGCTAGGCGCTCAAGGCTCAGGCCCTGGGCTGTGAGGAAGGTGCTGGGCACCTCAATGTTGAGGGCCTGCTCAGGCAGGCCATTCATGACCACCTGGTCGATGCCCGCTTCAAGAAGCTCGGCTTCCAGGCGCCGGGCGAGGGGGATGAGGTCCTCAAGGCGATCGCCCCCGGTGATTAGCAGGGAGGCAATGAGCTCGTCATCGGTGATGCGGGAGACCGTGGGGCGCTCCGCATCCCGCGGCAGCTCCCGAAGGCTCGCCACCCGCTGCTTCACCGTGTCGAGGGCCAGCACCATGTCCGTGTCCGGGAAGAATTCAAGGGACAGTACCGCTTGTCCCGGGCGGCTTCGGGCGTGAATCTCGTCCAGCCCGGGCACGCCAAGAAGGGCCTGTTCCAGGGGCGTGGCCACGGCCTCGGCGACGTCTTCCGCGGCCGCGCCAGGCCACTGGACTTCCACCCATACCCCGGGAATAGTGGCGCTCGGATCGAGGGCCGTGGGCACCTGCCGCGCGGCGAAAAGCCCCAGGGCCAGCATCATGACCATTAGCAGATTGGCCGCGAGGCGGTGGGAGTGAAAACGGTCGATCCAGCCCATGAGTGTCCTTGGCAGTGGCAGCGTGCGTGACCCTTGCCTAACAGGATCCGTGCCAAGGCGTTGATCACGGTTTTTCAGGGACTTAGGGACGCCGCCGGGATTTTTCCGCTGCGGCAGTGGCGAAATTGACACGCGCCTTGGCGAGATTCGCTCAAGGCGAGGAAGAGAGGTGAGCATGGCAGGGGAAGTCTTCACCCCGGTGCGCTTGTCGGACGACGGTCGAGGTATCGCCCAGGCCGACGGGAAGGTGGTTTTCGTGCGCGGCGCCCTCCCCGGGGAGACGGTGGAAGCCCAGCGCGTGGTGGCGCACCGGCGCTTTGACGAGGCGGAGCTCCTCACCGTGCGCGAGGCAGCGCCGGAACGGATGACGCCCCCGTGCCCTCGCTACGGCGAGTGCGGCGGCTGCGATCTGCAGCATCTTGAGCTCGGCGCCCAGCGCGACCATAAGGTGGCCGTGCTCACGCAGGCGCTGCGCCGGGCCAAGGTCGATCCCCTGCCTACGGTGACCGCGCCCGATACCGCGCTGCCTGGCTTGGCCTACCGGCGGCGGGCGCGCTTCTCCGTGCACTGGGGGCGCGGGGGGCGTTTAACTCTCGGCTTTCGGGAAGGGAAGGGCCATCGCATCGTGGGCCTTCGGCAGTGTCCGATCTTGGTTCCGGCCCTCACGGAGGTGCCGGGACAGCTTCAGGATGCGCTTGAAGGGCTGGCTCTCGGCCCCTGGCTCACCCATGTGGATGCGGTCGCGGACGAGGCGGGCATCGGCGGCTGGTGCCGCCTGGCTTTTCGCGGGCGCCGGGGCGAACCCGTCCCGCCGCTGGAGACTGAGGACCGCGTCCGTCTTGAGGCCCTCGCCCAGTCCCTAGGCCGCCCCGTGCTCGCCGATCTCGATGGAGCGCTGGAAACCTATGGGAACGCCGCGCCGGAACTTCGGGACGGCGGTGTGACCTATGCCCCCGGGGCCTTTCTTCAGGCCAACGGCGCGGTGAACGCCGCCCTTCGGGCGGCGGTGCTCAGCGCCGTAGGCGCGCCGACGGGGGCGCCGGTGCTCGACGCCTTCGCCGGCGCAGGCAACTTTGCCTGGGCCCTCGCCGAGGCCGGCCATGAGGTGCTGGCGGTGGAGGGGGATGGCCGGGCTTTGCTGGGGCTGAAGCAGCGGGCCGAGGCAGCGGGGCTGAGTCTGAAGGCCCAGCCCCTGGATCTTTTCTCGGAGCTGCCCGTGAAGCTTGCGCAGTTTGAGACCGTGGTGCTCGATCCGCCCCGGGCCGGGGCTGATCACCTCTGCAAGGGCCTCGCGGCCCTGCGCAAGGGCCGGCGCCCGAAGCGCATCGTTTACGTCTCCTGCGCGCCGCCCACCCTGGCCCGGGATGCGGCGACCCTTTCCGGGGCGGGCTATGCCCTGCGCCGGGCAGCGGTGTTCGACATGTTCCCGCAAACGCACCACGTAGAATGCCTCGCGGTTTTCGAGGGCTAGGGCGCCCCTAGAGCCAGCCGCGCAGCCGGTAAACGAGCAACCCCAGCCCTGCTCGCCGAAGTAACGAGCAGGATGCGCTGGGTTTCCGCGGCGAGCGTGCGGCTGAACACGGCATTCTCCCGAGTGTTACGGCTGTCTCCCTCTAGGCGTAGGCGTCCCTCGGGCACCCCGAGGCGCTGGAGCACCGCTGCCGACGCCTCGGCTTCTGTCTCCGTGCTTAAGCCCCATACGCTGCCGCCGCTCACTAAAATCGCCGGCGCCTTTCCCGCGTGGAAAAGTTTTGCTGCGTAATAGAGGCGATCGGCGGCGTGGTTGAAGTCGGGAACGGGGCGCTCGGCCGTGGGTCCTTCAAGGCCGCCGCCGAGCACCACAATGAGCTCCGCTGCCGGCGTCGCCTCGGCGCTTCGGGGGGCATAGGGCGCGGAAAGCTGCGCCCCGATGGCGTCGGCGGTGACCGGGAGCGAGAAGAGGCCAAGCTGGCCCAGACCCAGCAGCAGGGTGAGGGTCGCCAGGCCTAGGCGTCTTCGCTGAAGCGCTAGGAGGGCAACGAGGCCCAGGAGAAGGGCAAGGCCCGGGGGCAGGGCGAGGGCCGTCAAAATCTTATCGAGCAGCAGGGGCACGGCGAAGCATCCTCGGGGAGGCGGAAGAGGGGCTATGGTCCCCAGGGGCGACGGCGGGCGCAAGCTGGCGCCGGGCGAGAGGCTTCGCTAGCGTAAGGCTTCACGCAATCGGGGGAGCAGAGCAATGGAAGGAATGGACGGCTTACGGGTGGTGGTCACGGGATCGTCCCGAGGCATTGGGCGCGCCGCCGCCGTGCGCCTCGGGGCCCTGGGGGCTCGGGTGGTGATCAACGGGACCCAGGCCAGTGCCCTGGCGGAAACGGCTGCGGCCCTCGAGGCCGTGGGCGCGGAATACCGCATGGTCACGGGGTCCGTCGCCGAGCCAGCAGGCATCGTTCGCGACCGCACCCTACTGAAGATGTCTGTAGAGGAATGGGATGACGTGATCGCCGTGCATCTCCGCGGCGCCTTCCTCGTGACCCAGGCGGCGGCCCGAGCCATGAAGGAGAGCGGCGGGGGGCATATTCTTCAGGTGGTATCGAACTCCGGGCTGGCCGGGGGCTTTGGGCAGGCGAACTACGCTGCGGCGAAGGCCGGCATGATGGGGCTTTTGCGAACCTGCGTGCTCGAGCTGACGCGCCTGCATATCCGCACCAATGCCCTTTGGCCCATCGCGGAAACGGATATGACTCAGGTGGTGTTCGACCGGGCTAGCGAAGCGGCGGCGAAGGCCGGGGCGGACGCCCCGAGCCCCGCAAGCCTTGGCTTTGGATCCACGGAAGCAGTGGCGGAAGGGCTTGCCTGGCTCCTGAGCAGCCATGCTTCGGCCCTAAATGGCCAGTGCCTGACCTTTAATGGCCGCAAGGCGGCGCTCTGGTCCCACCCGCAGGAGTGCTTCGAGGTGTTCGCGGAGGATCCCATGAATGGCGAAGCGCTTACCCAGTGGCTCGGGTCGACGACACCCCAGCCCCTCGCCCGTCCGAAGATGGTCCCCTAGGGTCGTCTGGGCCTATAGTCAGGGGTAGGTCACCGACGCCTGGGAGGAATCACCATGGCCGCACCGATGCCGAAGCACCCGCACCTGCGGGGGAACCACGCGCCCATCCGTATGGAGAGCACGGCTCCCGACTGTATTGTCCATGGCGAAATTCCGGTGGAGCTCCGGGGCACCTTTTACCGCAATGGCCCCGATCCCCAGTTTGCCCCCCGTGGCATGCATCATTGGTTCGCCGGGGACGGCATGATCCACGCGTTCCACATCGAGAACGGACGCTGTGCCTACCTGAATCGGTGGGTACGGACGAAGAAGTGGGAGCTCGAACACGCTGCGGGGGAGTCGCTTTTTGCCCCCTTCGATCCGATGCAGAGCGATCCCTCCGTTGCGGGTATCGATTCCACCCTCGCCAATACGAACATCGTTTGGCATGGCAATCGCCTGCTCGCCCTTGAGGAAGGACACGCCCCCTTTGAGATGGATCCGCTTACCCTTGAATCCCTGGGGGAATGGACCTTCGATGATGCCCTCGTCGGTCCCATGACGGCGCATCCGAAGCTCGATCCGGAAACGGGAGAGATGCTGTTCTTTGGCTACAACGCCGGCGGGCCCTTCAGCCCCGATGTGCGCTATCACGTCGTGGACAAGGACGGCGTCCTTACCCGTTCGGACCACTTCCTCGCGCCCTTTGCGAGCATGGTTCACGATTTTGTGACCACTCGGGACCACGTCCTCTTCCCGATTTTTCCCCTGACCGGGTCCCTGGAGCGGGCTATGAGTGGGGCGCCCGCGTTTGCCTGGGAGCCGGACAAGGGCACGCACATTGGCATCATGGGCCGGGATGAGGGCTGCGATGCCCTGCGCTGGTTCGAGCATGACCCTTGCTACGTGTTTCACCCGATGAACGCCTGGACCGAAGGGGAGAAGGTCTTTGCGGATGTCATGAAATATGACCAGGCCCCGCTCTTTCCCAATCCCGACGGCACCCCTGGGGACCCGGACAAGACGGAAGCGAAGCTCGTGCGCTGGGAGTTCGATCTCGCCGCGAGTACCAATCGGGTCAAGGAGACCCCGCTGGATGACTGGAACGGCGAGTTCCCGCGCCTAGATGAGCGGCGGACGGGCTTGTCCTACCGCCATGGCTACTTCGCCTGCGGAGAACCCGGCGCGCGCCTAAAGGCCTTAAACGCCATCGGCCACATCGATCACGCCACCGGCGCGGTGCGGCGCCGATGCTTTGGGCGAGATGACGGCGTGTCCGAGCCGATCTTCGTTCCCCGCAGCGTCGACGCGGCGGAGGGGGACGGATTTGTGCTGGCGCTCGTTTATCGGGCGGCGGAGAACCGGAGCGATTTGCTGATCCTCGATGCCCAGGCCATCGACGCCGAGCCCCTCGCGCGTATCGAACTGCCCGTGCGCGTGCCCTACGGCTTCCACGGCAACTGGCGCCCCGCGGCCTGAGGCGCCCCGCCGGGGAAGCGCCCTAGGCCCAGTGGGCGGGAAGGGCGCCGAGGCCCCGGAGCGTGATGGTGGGTTTTTGCTCCGGCGCTTCGAGCACGGAATGATCGAGCTCGAGCTTCGGCAAGCGCTCAAAGAGGGCCCGGAGGGCTTCCTCTCCCTCGATGCGGCTGAGCTGGGCGCCGAGGCAGTAGTGAATGCCGCCCCCAAAGGAGAGGGCCCGGGGCGCTTTCCGGTCGAGGCGGAACTGCGCCGGGTCCGGGAAAGTTTCACCGTCGTGATTGGCTGCCCCCAGGAGGGTGATGACGTTGTCCCCTTCCTTGATGTCGTGCCCCTGGAAGGTGAAGTCCTCGAGGGCCCGGCGCCCCGTGAGCTGCACGGAGCTGTCGAAGCGCAGCATTTCCTCCACGGCCGCGGGGAGCAGGCTCAGATCCGCCCGCAGCGCATCCAGGCACGGCCGGTGCTGCCAGAGCGCTTTTAGCCCATTACCGAGCAGGTTTACGGTGGTTTCGTGTCCCGCGGCGAAGAGCAGGCTGACGTTGGCCACCAGCTCCGCCCCCGTGAGCTTTCCCTCTTCCGTTTCCGCGGCGACGAGCGCCGATAGCAGATCGTCCTTCGGCGCCTTTCGGCGCCGATCGAGCAGCGCGTTGAAGTAGGCGGCGGAGTTTTCCGAGCCCGTGTTCGCTTCTGCGAGCTCCTCCGGGGCCATGGGGGTGGGATCGATCACCCGTCCGGTAATGCGCTCTCCGTGGACGAAGCGATCCCGGTCTTCCTCGGGAATGCCCAGCATTTCGCAGATCACCAGCACGGGTAGGGGGAAGGTAAAACGGGGGATAAGGTCCCCGGCGCCGTCGCCTTCGAAGCCGTCGATGAGGGCCTGCGCAAGGCGCGCCACCTCCGGGCGCAGAGCCTCGATACGCCGGAGAGGTTGCGGTAGACGGCGTTCTTCTCAAACACATCCTCGCCGTGGAGGGCCTTCATGCGCCGGGGATAGTCGTGCCCGAGGCGCTTATCCCGGAGCAGCTTTTGGCAGTCGCCGTAGCGATAGAAGACGTGGGCTTGGATCTCGGGCAAAGCAATGGACGGCGCCGTTGCATGGAGGCGTTGATAGCGTTCGTAGGGGGCCTCGTGGAAGTTGTTGCCGAAGAGTTCGGCCAAAAACATCGGGCCTTCTTCGTGGGCCTTTTCTGCCGTGCTCATGGCGCTACGCTCCCTGGGTGGTGTTGATTGGGTGGGGTCTGAGTGTAGCCCCTTCGCACCCCTTGCCTTAAGCGTTTATGCTCCGGGATAGGGAGGGAACACTATGGATGACACTACGCTTGTGCCCATTGCGGGCAATGGTCTCTTACCGCTGCGGGCGCTGAATCGACGTCAGCTTTTGACCGGCCTCGGGGCCGGTGCGCTGGCCCTGCCTTCGGCGGCCCTGGCGGCCGGGGGCCGTCCGCCCTGGATGCAAGGCGCGGGCGCCGGCATGCGCGGTTACGGCACCCCGTCCCCGGCGGAAACGGTGGGCCGGGTCGCCATCGCCAGCCAGCCAGGAACCACGGGCAGCGGCGCCTCGCGCACGCCCCTGGCAGCCCTGGAGGGGACCATTACGCCTTCGGGCCTGCACTTCGAGCGCCACCATAGCGGCGTGCCGACGATTGATCCCGTGGCGCATCGCCTGCACATCCACGGGCTCGTGGAAAAGCCCCTGGCCTTTAGCCTCGAGGCCCTCGAGCGCTACCCCCTGGTCACTCAGCTTCGCTTCCTCGAGTGCTCAGGAAACAGCGCGGTAAACCTGGCTGCGCCGGAGGCGCCCGATCTCGATGTGGCTACCCTGCATGGCCTCGTCTCCCAAAGCGAATGGGTGGGTGTCCCCCTTTCCGTGCTGCTGGAGGAAGCGGGGCTGAAGCCCGGGGCGGCCTGGGTGATTGCGGAAGGCGCGGACGCTGCGGCCATGAGCCGGAGCGTGCCTCTGGGGAAGGCCCTGGACGATGCCATCGTTGCGCTGTATCAAAACGGGGAGCGGCTCCGCCCGGAGAACGGCTACCCCATGCGGCTCTTCCTGCCAAATTACGAGGGCAATATGTCCGTGAAGTGGCTCCGGCGCCTGAAGGTGACGGACCAGCCTGCCATGACCAAGGATGAAACCTCGAAGTACACGGAGCTCATGCCCGATGGCCGGGCCGCGCAGTTCACCTTCACCATGGGCGTGAAGTCCGTGATTACCCGGCCGTCGAAGGGCTACGGCCTGGGCGCTCACGGAATCTATCCCATTACGGGCCTCGCCTGGTCCGGGCAGGGGGAGATTCGCCGGGTAGAAGTCTCCGCTGACGGCGGTCGAAGTTGGGCCGATGCGGCCCTTGAGGGGCCCGGTGGCCCTGGGGCTATGGTGCGCTTCCGCATGCCTTGGCTCTGGCAGGGCCAGCCCGCAACCCTCGTATCTCGGGCGACGGATAGCACCGGCACGGTGCAACCGACGCGCGAAGCCATCGTTGACGCCCGGGGACCGCAAAGCCTTTATCACTACAACGGGCAGCAGCGCTGGCAGGTGAGCGCTGCCGGGGACGTGAGGAATAGCTATGTTTAAGCGTCTAGTGTCTCCGTGCCTTGCGGGGCTTCTCTTGGCCGGCGCCGCGAGCGCCCTCTCCGCGACTCCCGGCGCCCCGGGGCTTGGGGCGCCGCTCACCCCGGCGGTGCTAGCGGGCATCGAACTGACTGTCCTCCCCACCGGGGAAGGCTTGCCCTCGGGGGAAGGTTCCGTAACTGAGGGGGCTGCGCTTTATCAGCAGCACTGCCAGGCCTGCCACGGAGCTGAAGGGCAGGGCGGCATGAACGGGGATTTGGTGGGGGGCGTGGGCTCCCTAGCCACGGCGGCGCCGAAGAAAACGGTCACGAGCTACTGGCCCTACGCCACCATTGCCTTTGATTACATTCGCCGGGCCATGCCCTACACAGCGCCGGGGAGCTTAAGCGCCGATGAGGTCTACGCGATCGTCGCCTACCTGCTCTCCCGGGATGACGTCGTGCCTAAGGATGCGGTACTCGATGCCCAGGGGCTGGCGGCGGTGAAGATGCCCAACGCCGAGGGCTTCTATCCTGGGGAATAGGGCGCGATGACACCCCGCTATTGCCCAGCTTGTGGGGCACAGCGCCTGGCGCCGGAGACCAACAAGCGTTGGGTGTGCGGCGCCTGCGCCTTTCGCTACTACCGGTGCTCCTCACCCAGCGCGCCCGGGACCCGCAACAGGGCTTTCTCGACTTCCCCGGGGGGTTTGTGGATCCCGAGGAAACGCTGGAAGCCGCGGCGGTGAGGGAACTTGAGGAGGAGCTTGGCCTCGCAATCGACGGTGACGCTCTGCGCTATCGCTTTTCCCTGTGGAATCGCTATCCCTATGCGGGCGTCACCTATCCCACGAGCGACGTGTACTTTGAGCTGACCTTGCCCGCTCGTCCCGTGCTTCGCTGCGCTGATGATGTGGCCGGGGCCTATTGGTTTCCCCACCCCGGGGCGATCCCTCGGGAACAGCTCGCCTTTCCCGCGGTGGTGGACGCGGTAGAGCGCTTATGCCGATGACCTTCGATCGCGTCGAGGCCTTCCGCGCAGGCGTGCAGGTGGCCGGGGTCCACGATCTCGACGAGGCCCAATTGATCCTCGGGGCCGGGGCCACGGCTTTGGGTTTTCCCTTGCGCTTGCCGGAACCCCGAGAGGATCTCACGGAGGATGAGGCGGCGGCGGTGATTGCGGCGTGTCCCCCGGTGCCCCGGGTGCTCATCACCTATCAGGGGGATCCGGAAGCCCTAGCGGCCTTTGCCGATGCCCTGGGGGTGGATTGGGTCCAGCTACACGGGGAGGTGACCGTGGATCAGGTGGGTGCCCTGCGAAGCCTGCGTCCGGCCCTGGGGCTTCTTAAGGCCCTGGTGGTGGCGGGGGACGATCCAGCCCCCGTGCTCGCCGAAGCCGAGGCCTTTGCCCCGCTAGTGGATGCATTTATCACCGATACCTTCGATCCTTGCACCGGGCAAAGGGGTGCTACGGGGCGGACCCATCCCTGGGCCGTCAGCCGAGCCGTGGTGGCGGCGGGGCTGGCCCCGGTGATTTTGGCTGGAGGCCTAGAGCCCACTAACGTCGCCGGAAGGGCCCGACGGGCGTAAGACCACGCAGCGCGTAGAAGCCTTCTGCCGGAACGCGGCAGAGGCCTTTCGGCGCCATCCCCCAGCGCGCTAGCGCGCCCTCCCTTTGCTATATTCGGGGGCTGTCGTAGCGCAGCTACGTCCTATCGCTATGGGGGCGGTGGGTTTCGGCTAAGGGGGTGCACGGTGGCAAAGGCAAAGGCGGCTAAGGCAAACAAGAAGGGGTCCGCCCCAACCTACGTGTACGCCTTTGGGGCGCGCACCGACGGCAACGCCAGCATGCGCAATACGCTCGGGGGGAAGGGCGCGAACCTCGCCGAAATGGCCCTTCTCGGGCTTCCCGTGCCCCCGGGCTTTACCTTGTCCACGGACGTCTGCACGGCCTTCTATGCCCACGGTGGCGCCTATCCCGACGGCCTTGAGGCTGCCGTAGCCCAAGCCGTGGCCGAGGTGGAGGCGCAGCAGGGCAAGCGCTTTGGGGATGCCGCAAACCCGCTTTTATTCTCCGTCCGCTCCGGGGCTCGGGAATCCATGCCGGGCATGATGGATACGATTTTGAACCTGGGCCTCAATGACGACACCGTCGAAGGCCTGGCCGCGCGCGCGGAAGATGCGCGCTTCGCCTGGGACTGCTATCGCCGTTTCATCCAGATGTATGGCGAGGTGGTCATGGGCGTGCATCCGCGCACGGAAACGGAGGCCCATCCTTTTCAAGAGCAGCTCGCGCGGCTGAAAACCGAGCTCGACGTGCTGGAAGACGAGGAGCTGACGGCCACGGATCTCAAGGAGCTGGTCCGTCGCTACAAGCGCGTGATTAAGCAGCGTTGCAAAAGCGCCTTCCCCCAGGATGTTTACGCCCAGCTTTGGGGCGCCATCAGCGCCGTATTCAAATCCTGGAAAAACGAGCGCGCCATCCTCTATCGCCAGCGCTATGGCATCCCCGTGGAATGGGGCACGGCGGTGAACGTCCAGGCCATGGTTTTCGGAAACCTTGGGGAAACCTCCGGCACCGGCGTGGCCTTCACCCGAGATCCCGCCACGGGGGAAAAGGTGTTCTACGGCGAGTATCTGCTGAACGCCCAGGGGGAAGACGTGGTGGCGGGGCTACGGACGCCGAAGGCCATCGCCTTGCTCGCCGAGGAAATGCCCAAGGCCTTCGCCGAACTTGAAAAGGTGCGCAACCGCCTCGAGCGCCATTTCCGCGATATGCAGGACTTCGAATTCACCATCGAGGATGGGCGCCTGTACATGCTGCAAACGCGGAACGGTAAGCGCACGGGCCTCGCTGCCGTGCGCATCGCCGTGGAAATGAACCGGGAACGGCTCATGGACCAGAAGACCGCGCTGCTGAAAATTCCTGCGGAAAGCATCGATTCCCTGCTTGTGCCCGTCTTTGACAGCAAGGCCCAGCGGGAAGCCAAGCGCATTGGCCATGGCCTGCCCGCGGGCCCCGGCGCCGCCTCTGGGCACATTGTGTTCTCCGCCTCGGAAGCGGAGCGGGAAGCGCGGCTGGGCAATAAGGTTATCCTGGTGCGGGAGGAAACCTCCCCGGACGATCTTCGCGGCATGCTACTGGCCCAGGGCATCCTCACGGCCCGGGGGGGCGTGTCCTCCCATGCGGCCCTGGTGGCCCGGCAGCTC
>RGAU01000046.1 GCA_009919975.1 Gammaproteobacteria bacterium | reverse complement strand
GAAGTATCAAAGTCCTAAAGGGCCTTGATGCGGTGCGTAAGCGCCCCGGTATGTACATCGGCGATACGGACGATGGCACGGGCCTGCACCATATGGTTCAGGAGCTGGTGGATAACGCCATCGATGAGGCCCTCGCAGGATACTGCACGGAAGTTGCGGTGATTGTGCATGAAGGAGAAGCGGTCACCGTACGAGATAACGGCCGGGGTATTCCCGTCGATCTGCACCCGGAGGAGGGTGTTTCCGCGGCTGAGGTCATCATGACCATCCTTCACGCCGGCGGTAAGTTCGATGACAACAGCTATAAGGTTTCCGGTGGGCTCCACGGCGTGGGGGTTTCCGTGGTGAACGCGCTCTCCGAATCGCTTCGCCTGACCATTCGCCGGGAAGGCAAGGTCCACGAGCAGCATTACCGCCATGGGGTCCCTGATGCACCCCTGACCGTGGTTGGAGAAACGGAGGAATCGGGAACCGAGTGCTGGTTTAAGCCGTCCGCGGCGACCTTCCGCAACATTCAGTTCAGCTACGATATTTTAGCTAAGCGCTTGAGGGAGCTGGCTTTTTTGAACTCCGGGGTTCGTATCCGGTTAAGCGATGAGCGCAGCGGACGGGAAGAGATTTTCTTCTATGATGGCGGGCTGAGGGCGTTTGTGGACTACCTCAATGCTAACAAGGAAGTGGTCGCCAAGCCCTTCTACTTCTCCGCGGAGCGAGAAGAGGATGGCATTTCCGTTGAGATCGCGATGCAGTGGAATGACGGTTTCCAGGAAAACGTCTTTGCCTATACCAACAACATTCCCCAGCGCGACGGAGGCACCCACGTCGCGGGGTTCCGGGCGGCCCTGACGCGGACGCTTAACCATTACATTGACCAGGAAGGTCTGGGCAAGAAAGCCCAAATTGGCATGACGGGAGACGACGCTCGGGAAGGGCTCACGGCGATCATTTCCGTCAAGGTCCCCGATCCGAAATTCTCTTCCCAAACCAAGGACAAGCTGGTCTCCAGTGAAGTGAAGCCCGTGGTGGAGCAGGAGATGGGTCGCGCCTTTGCGGACTTCCTTCTCGAGAACCCCGCGGATGCGAAGGGCATCGCGCAAAAGATCATTGACGCGGCTCGGGCACGGGAAGCCGCTCGAAAGGCGCGGGAAATGACCCGTCGGAAAGGCGCCCTGGACATCGCCGGCCTCCCCGGGAAGCTTGCGGACTGCCAGGAAAAGGATCCGGCCAAATCGGAATTGTTCCTGGTGGAGGGTGACTCCGCTGGCGGCTCCGCAAAGCAGGGTCGGGATCGGCGCGCCCAAGCCATTCTGCCCTTAAAAGGTAAGATCCTAAATGTGGAAAAGGCCCGCTTCGATAAGATGCTCTCCAGTCAGGAGGTGGGTACGCTGATCACCGCGCTGGGCTGCGGCATTGGTCGCGATGAGTTTAGCCTTGAGAAGCTTCGTTACCATCAAGTCATTATCATGACGGACGCCGATGTCGACGGCTCTCACATTCGAACGCTGTTGCTCACCTTCTTCTTCCGCCAGATGCCCGAGCTCATTACTTCGGGACATATCTACATTGCCCAGCCGCCGCTTTACAAGGTGAAGAAGGGCAAGCAGGAACAGTACGTTAAGGACGACGATGCACTTACGGCCTACCTCACGGGGCAAGCGCTCGATGGCGCCGCGCTGTATCCCGACGAGGGTACCCCGCCCATCACCGGGGAGGGGCTAGAACAGCTGGTGCACGCCTACCAAGGGGTGGAGAAGCGTCTTCAGCGCCTTTCCAGAACTTACCCAGAAGTCATCACTCGAGCGATGATTTGGGTTCCGGCGCCGAGCGAAGGCGGCTGGGCCGCCCAGGCTGAGGCTCAGGCGTTCTGTGACGGATTGCAGGCGCGGCTTTCGGAAGATGGAGACGATGGCGCTGAGTATCACGTCACCCTACGCTTTGACGCGGAGCGCAGCCGCTACGTTCCCCAGGTGGAAATCCGCGAGCATGGTCTGAGCAAGCCCGTGAATTTCTCCGTCGATTTCTTCCAGTCCGGGGATTTCCGCGCCGTGGCGGAGCTTGGGCGAGCCCTCCAAGGTCTCCTGGGCCCGGGGGCGCGCATCGGTCGGGGGGAGCGTACCGCGCCCGTGGCCCGCTTCGAGGAGGCCCTCGCCTGGCTGATGAAGGACTCCCGGCGTGGTCAGGATATTCAGCGCTATAAGGGCCTCGGGGAAATGAACCCGGAGCAGCTGTGGGAAACCACCATGAATCCAGAGACCCGACGGATGCTGCGCGTGACCGTGCAGGACGCGATCGCCGCGGATCGGGTGTTTACGACCCTTATGGGGGATGCGGTGGAGCCTCGCCGGCAGTTCATCGAGACCAACGCCCTCTCCGTCGCGAACCTCGATGTTTAGGTCCGCAGATCGCGCTGGGCCTCCTCGAGCCAGTGCTCTAGGCGCGCCGTAAAGGCGCTCGAGCTCTCCCCGTCTGCTACAAAGGGTGGGGAGATGCGGACACGAAGTTTCCCCGGGGATTTGCGCCACTTCCGAGCGGGCCAGCGATCGCCGGCGGTATGGGCCACAATGAGGACGGGTACCTTCGCCGCAAGGGCGAGGGCCGGACCGCCCCGGCCAAAGCGTCGTTGCTCCTCTGCCGCCAGGCGCGTGCCTTCGGGAAAAAGCACCACCCAGCTTCCACTCTCAAGCCTCGCCTTTCCCTCGCGAATGAGGGTTTTAAGGGCGCCGCGACCATCCTTACGATCAATGGCAATGGGTCGTAGGAGGCTGAAGGCCCACCCAAAGAAGGGAATAGCGAGCAACTCTTTTTTGATCACCGTGGCCTGGGGGGCAAAGAGCTGCTGAAGAAAGAGGGTTTCCCAGGTGCTTTCATGCCGGGCGAGCACTAAGCAGGGGGTCGCGGGAAGATGCTCCTGGCCCTCCACCTCAACCTGCACTTGGCAGAGGTGCTCGAAGGCCCAGAGCACCATGGCTGTCCATGTCCCGATAATAAAGGCGAAGCGCTGGCGATAGGGCAGCATCCAACCAACGAGCACCCCTAGCGAGCCCCAGAGAATGGTCAGAACGACATAGGTCAAAAGAAACAGCGCACTGCGTAACATGGCAGACCTTAGAAGAAATTCAGACCCACTTGGAAAAGGTTTTCCACGGCCCGAACCTGCCGCTTGTCCGTTAGAAAGAGCAATACGTGGTCATCGCTTTCGACGACCACGGAATCATGGGCAATGAGCACGTCATCGCCACGCACGAGGGCTCCGATGCTAGCCCCCGGGGGCAGGCGAATTTCATCCAGGCGCCGCCCCACGACCTTAGAGGAGTGGCTATCGCCATGGGCGATGGCTTCCATGGCCTCTGCGGCGCCCCGCCGAAGGGAGTGCACCCGGGCCACATCGCCTCGGCGAACATAAGCCAGAAGCTCGGAAATGGTGGCCTGCTGGGGAGAGATGGCTACGTCGATAACCCCCCCCTGCACGAGATCCACATAAGCGGGTTTGCTGATAAGGGTCATGACCTTTCGCGCCCCGAGACGCTTTGCCAGCATCGAACTCATGATGTTGGCTTCGTCATCGTTTGTTAGGGCGCAGAAGACGTCGGTGCTTTCGATGTTTTCGTTCATGAGGAGATCGCCGTCCGTCGCATCTCCTTGAATGACCACCGCCCCATCGAGGGCATCGGCCAGGGCCATGGCACGGCTGGCGTCGTATTCGATAATCTTCACGTGATGGCCCTTCGCCGTAACCTTAGCGAGGCGCTCCCCAATATGGCCGCCGCCGGCAATGATGATGCGCTTGTAGGGAGCCTCGAGGCCTCGAAGTTCGCTCATCACCGCGGTGATATCGCGTTTGGCGGCGATGAAAAACACTTCGTCGTCGGCCTCTATGACCGTATCCCCCTGGGGCATGATCGCCCGATCACGACGGAAGATGGCCGCTACCCGGGTATCGACCCCAGGCACGTGTTCGCGAAGGGTGGCGAGGGCTTGGCCGACTAGGGGACCGTCTTCATAGGCCTTAACGGCCACCAGCTGCGCCCGCCCCTGGGCGAAATCCAGCACCTGAAGGGCCCCAGGGAATTGGATAAGGCGCTCGATGTGCTCCGTCACCACCTGTTCGGGGTTGATGAGCACATCAATGGGCATGTGTTCCTTGGAGAACAGCCCCCCCGCTTGTGTGGTGTAGGCGCTTGCGCGAATTCGGGCAATTTTGGTGGGTGTTTTGAAGAGGGAGAAGCTCACCTGGCAGGCGACCATATTCACTTCGTCAGAATTGGTCACGGCCACCAGCATGTCCGCATCTTGGGCCCCGGCGGCTCGAAGCACGTCCGGGCGGCTGGCCATGCCCTCAATGGTCTGGATATCGAGCCGATCCCGGAGTTCCCGGAGCCGGTCACCGTTGGTGTCTACCACCGTAATGTCAAAATTCTCGCTGGCCAGGTTCTCCGCCAGCGTGCCGCCCACTTGCCCAGCCCCCAGGATGAGAATTTTCATGGCGTGGGCACCCTCTCAAGAACGGCATAGAAAAAGCCATCGGGGCCTTGCCGCGTAGGCAGGCCTTGCCGACCAGGGCCTGCGGCTCGGCCGAAACTTTCCGGTAGGGAAAGCGCGCGTGCCTCAGGGGTTTCCGCAACGAATTTTGCGACCACCGCTTCCCCCTCTTCCGGTAGCACGGAGCAGGTGCAATACACCAGGCGCCCCCCAGCCTTGAGCTGGGGGAAGAGGGCGCGAAGGAGCGCCCCCTGGAGCGTGCTGAGCTTAGCAAGCTCCCCCGGCTGCCGCAGCAGGCGGATATCGGGCTGGCGTCGGAGGATCCCCGTTCCGCTGCAGGGGGCATCGACCAAAATTCGATCGAAACCCTGTTCCCGTTGCCAAGGGCCGGGCTCCAAGGCGTCGGCGCAGTGCACGGTAAACCCCTTGCTTCCGGTGCGCTTGAGGGTGTCGAGCAAGCGCTCGACGCGCTTAGGGTTTGGATCCAACGCGGTGAGCTCAACCCCGGGGCAGGCCGCCAGCAGGGCACTGGCCTTCCCGCCGGGAGCCGCGCAGGCATCGAGCACCGCTAGTCCCGGCGCAAGATCAAGGAGCTCGGTCGTGAGCTGTGCCCCTTCGTCTTGAACGGTGAGGCGCCCCTCGAGAAAGCCCGGGATATCCTGAAGCGGCGGCGCTTTATTGAGGTAGAGGGCTTTAGCGCTTAGGGTCCCTAGGCGGGGTCCAAACCCTAAGCTTTCCAGTTCCGCGGCCACCGCTTCCCGGTCCCCGTCCACGCGAAGCGTAAGGGGGGGCTCGCTATTGCCCGCGGCAATGACCTCCGCAAGCTGGTTCGGGTAGGCGTGGGCTAGGGCGTCGTACCACCAACGGGGCAAGCCGCTTTGATCCTCGGGGCTTTGGTTTGCCAGCGTGGCGGAAAGGACTTCGGCGGGAAACTTTCGGAGCACGGCGTTCACCAGCTTGCTGGCCCAGGGCTTTTTCAGCGCTCGTGTTGCCTCCACGGCGCCGTTGACGCACAGGGGCGGGGCCGCCCCCAACCAATGCATCTGGTAGAGCGCCCCCACCATCAGCGCACGAAGATCCTGGTCCCGATCCTTCAGGGGGTGCTTAAGGGCGCCATCGACTAGGGGTAGGAGGCGAAGGCTAACCCGGGCGCCCCCAAAGGCCAGCTGGGTCGCGAAGCGCCGATCCATGGGGGATAGGCTGGGGGTTCGTTGAAACTGTGCTTCCAGCTGCCCCTTCAGATTGCCCTGGCCCTGAAGCACGGCGCCTAGGGCTCGGGCTGCGCAGGCCCGGCTGGTGCCGCCTTTAGTGAGCGGAGGCAAAGCGCAAACCTTCTGGAAAGTGGCGGCCATAGCCATTGAGGAACGCCGGTGCATCAAGCACCGCGGCCTTGCCCTTTAGCACCTGCAGCTGATGAAGGCGGAGGGCGCCGGATCCGGTCGCAAGGTACAGGCCTTCCTTATTGCAGCACAGCATGGTGCCAGGGGTTGCGCCTTCCGTGGGGACCTCGGGGGCTGCCGCTGCACCCAGGCAGCGGATTCGGAGTGAGTCTTCGCTTTCAATAGAGCAAGCAAGGCGCGGGCTTAAAGCATTGATTTTCCGGGCTATGGCGAGGGCGGGCTCGGAAAAATCTAGAACGCGATCCTTGGCGCTGAGCTTATCGGCGTAGGTGACCCCGGTGTCGCTTTGGGGCTCCGGCGCATGAGCGGGAAGGCTCAGATCGCTTAACACGGTGAGCAGCGCATTGGCCCCAAGGGTGGCCAGCGACGTTTCAAGGGCGCCTCCCGTCGTGGTGTCCTCGATGGGCAGGGCGAGGCGATAGCGAACGGGCCCCGTATCGAGCCCTTCGTCCATCTGCATGATGCACACCCCCGTTTCCTCGTCACCGGCCATGAGGGCCCGCTCCACGGGCGCAGCTCCGCGCCAACGGGGCAGAAGGGAGGCGTGAACATTGAGGCAGCCGTGCCTAGGTAGGGACAGCACCGCCGGGGGCAGGATAAGACCATAGGCGGCCACGATCATGAGATCGGGGGCCCAGGCTTCGAGCGTCTCCCGGTGTTCGGGCTTGCGGAGCGATGGGGGCGTCGCTACCGGTAGGCCCGCCTCAAGCGCGAGGCTTTTTACCGGGCTGGCGGTGAGCTTACGGCCCCGCCCGGCGGGGCGATCGGGTTGGCTCAGCACGCCAACCAGGGGCACCTTGGCCGCTAGAAGGGCAGAGAGCAGGGTTGCGGCGAAGGCCGGCGTACCGGCGAAGACCACGCGCTCGGGGCGAAGGCTCACCTAGGCAGACTGCTTTTTGCTTTTCTCTAGCCGCTTCCGGACCCGGGTGCGCTTGAGGGGTGACAGATAATCGACGAAGACCTTTCCGGCGAGGTGATCGCACTCGTGTTGAATGCACACCGCGAGCAGACCCTCGGCGTCGATCTCGAAGGGGTTTCCTTCCCGATCTAAGGCCTTAATTCGTACCCGCTCTGCCCGGGTGACAGCGTCGTAATAGCCGGGAACGGACAGGCACCCTTCCTCGCCCTCGACAAATTCGCCGTAGTCGTTCGTGGACATTGACCTGCGTGGCCGCGAGGCCGATGCCCTTGGCGTCGTACATGGTTTCAAGCATGTCATCGCAGAGCGTTCGAATGCGGTCGTCGACGACGCCCACGGGCTTAGCCACGGTGCGCAGTCGCGGATCGGGGAACTCTAAAATTTCCAGGCGAGCCATGGGTCAACCTTTGAAAAACCGGATGACCTCAGTTTACCGCGCTCCGCTAGACGCCGCGAATGCTTAGGGCTCTTTAAGAAAGGGCGCAGCTCAGCAGCCGTGGGATCGGCGCGCCCCTAGCGGTAAACGCTGACCCGTACCGTCCTGAGTCCGGCCATACTCGTCCTATGAATCGCGCGAACCTCAAGCCCTTCACGGAAGACTGCTGGCTAGCCGCTGCGCTGCAAGGCCAGTACACCCTTGCTCCAGGGCCGCCTTCGGCAAGCGCGAGAAGAGGCGGAGGCCCACGGGGTCACCCTGCTTACCCCGGCGCATCCCGCCTACCCCCTGACGCTGCTGACCAGCGCCGACGGCCCCCCCGTGCTCTACCTAGAAGGGGATCTCACGGCCCTGGCCAAACCCCAGCTGGCGATCATCGGCCCTCGGCGCATGACCGCCCTCGGGGAGGGAGACGCCCGGCGCCTCGCGGGCGATCTTGCCCGCAGCGGCTGGGTGATCACCAGCGGCTTGGCGTTGGGTATTGATGGGGTTGCCCATCGCGCAGCCCTCGCGGCAGGGGGGCTTACCCTCGCGGTACTCGGAAGTGGCCATCGGCGCATCTATCCGGCGGCCCACCGCCCCCTGGCTCAAGCAATTCTGGAGCGGGGTGCCGTGGTCAGCGAGTTCCCTCCCACCATGAGTGCTCGTCCGCACCATTTTCCCGCGCGCAACCGGATCGTGAGCGGGCTCAGCCAGGGGGTCGTGGTCATCGAAGCGGGCCATCGCTCCGGAGCGCTGATCACGGCCCGCCTGGCCGTCGCCCAGGGGCGAGAGGTTTTCGTGGTGCCGCGCCATGCGCTTGATCCTGCTGGTGCCGGGGGGCACCGCCTCCTTCGTGAGGGGGCGACGCTTATCCGAGATGCTCGGGATATCGAGGAGAGCCTTACTCCCGAGGGCCAGCAGCCCTCCCTATTCCCCGGCCTTGGCGGTGGATCGGAAGCGCGGCGCGCCTTTATTTCTGAAGAAACGCCCGCAAGGGAAGCGAATGCTTCAATTGTCGAGGGTGGCGCTTGTGGGGGAATAATTATGCAAATGCTTCAAAACCACTCCCCGCAATCGCTGGAGACGCTTCTTACCGCCTTGCCGGCCCTTTCGCCGCCGGAACTGCTCGCCCAGCTTAGTGCCCTAGAGCTTGCTGGGCGTCTCTGGCTCAGGGGTGAGCAGGTGCATTATTTGCGTTAGGAGCCCCCTTTTGCGTCAACGGGCCTGGGTGCCGTTGGGGTGGGGCCGCTAGCGGGCTATGATGAGCGCTCAGGATCGTCGCCCCGGCATGCCGCTGGTCACAGGAGAGGCAATGGATCGCTACGCCGTCTTTGGCTTCCCCGTTAGCCATAGCCTTTCCCCGAAAATCCACACTCAATTTGCCTTAGAAAATAAGCAAGTGCTTACTTATGAAGCAATCGAGGCTGCTCCTGGGGCATTTGAGGAGGCCCTGGCAACCTTTGCTGCCTCCGGTGGGCGAGGGGCGAATGTCACCGTTCCTCATAAGGCCGCTGCCGCGGCGCTTGCCCAGCGCTGCAGCCCCGCCGTCTCCCTCGCCGGCGCCGCCAATACCCTGTGCTGGGCCGACGGGGGCTGGGAGGCGCACAACACCGATGGCCTTGGGCTCATCAATGATTTGAAGGTTTTGGGTTGGTCTCTGGAGGGCCGGCGCTTGGCGCTGGTGGGGGCGGGAGGCGCTGCGGCGGGGGTGATCGCGCCGCTCCTCGCGGAGGGGCCTGAGCAGCTCGTGATTCTCAACCGGACCGAGGCCCGCGCCGAAGAGTTATGCGATCGCTTCAAAAATGTTTCCGGGGCCAGCAAGCTTGCCGCTGGGGGGCTCAATACCCGCCTTACCTTCGACGGAGTGATCAACGCCACGGCCGCAAGTCTCTCCGGCGAGCGTCCTCCTCTCCCTCGATCCCTTTGGGCTCCGGAGGCCTTCGCCTACGACATGATGTATGGCGCGACGGCGACCCCTTTTCTCCAGTGGGCGGAAAGCTGCGGAATTGGCGCCCGGGCCGACGGCTTCGGTATGCTCGTGGAGCAGGCCGCGGAAGCCTTTGCCCTGTGGCGCGGCGTTCGCCCGAGCACGGAAGGCGTTCGGGGTCGCTTAAATCCCGTAGCCCCTACCCCTAACGACAATACGCCCTAGGAGTCCCCATGGCCGCAGCGGCTGCCGTTCAACTGTTGGATTTATCAACGCTGGATCCGGAAACCTTTCCCGCGCGCCTTGAGGCGATGCTTCAGGCGAACTTGGATAAAGTTGATGCACTGGCGGACGCTCCCCCGACCTGGTCGGGGATTATGGAGCCCTTAGAAGCTCTAGAAGCCGAGCTCGCCGCCCTTTGGGGCCCCCTTCGGCATCTTAATGCGGTGAGCAATAGCGAAGCCCTGCGCGCCTGTCACGACGCCTGCCTCCCTCTGCTTACCAATTATTTCAATACCTTAGGGCAGCATCGGGGCCTCTATGGGGCCTACGAAAGGCTCGCGGAGGCAGGTGCGGGGCCTGAACCGGGAGCCAAGCGGGCCCTGGCCCAGGCCCTCCGCGGCTTTCGTCTGAGTGGCATTGATCTGCCCCCGGAGGAGCAGGCGGAGTACCGGAAGCTGACCCACCAGCTTTCAGAATTAAGCAATCGCTTCACAAAAAACCTCCTCGATGCGACCGATGCCTTTTCCTTAGAGGTTGAGGCGGCTGCGCTTAAGGGCTTGCCTGAGGATGTGTGCCAGCGGGCCCTCGCCGAGGGGAGCGGGGCAGGGCTTGGGCGCCTTTTACTGAACACCCCGACCTATCTGGCGGTGATGACCTACGCCGAAGACCGATCCCTCCGAGAAACCTTCCACAAAGCATGGATCACCCGGGCATCGGAACGGGGGGAGGGGGACGGCCAGTGGGATAACGCGCCCGTGATGGTGGAGATCCTTCGGCTTCGCCAGTGCCTCGCTGAGTTGCTAGGCTTTGAAAACTATGCCGAGCGCCAGCTCGTGGATCGCATGGCCGGAGATGCCAACACCGTTCTTAGCTTCCTGCAGGATCTGGCGCACCGGGCCAAGCCCCAGGCGGAACGGGAATTTGAAGCCCTTGCGGCCTTCGCTAAGGCCGAGCTTCGGCTTGAAACCTTGGCCCCCTGGGATGTCGCCTATGCCAGCGAACTGCTGCGTAAGGCCACCTTTTCCCTTGATGCGGAGGCGCTTAGGCCCTACTTCCCCCTCGATCGAGTGCTTACCGGGCTCTTTCAGATCCTAAGCACCGTCTTTGCCATTGAACTGGCCCGGGAAAGCGAAACCGCCCCCTATCACCTTGACGTCCAAAGCTTTTCCGTGCGCCGGGGGGGACAGTTGGTGGGCCATCTCACCTGCGATCTCTTTGCTCGAAAGGGTAAGCGGGCTGGCGCTTGGATGGACGGCGTCCTCAGTCGACGACGCCTGGGTAACACCGTGGAGAACCCCCGAGCCTATGTGGTCGCCAACTTTGCCCCCGGGGGCGAGGGCACGCCGCCGCTCCTGACCCACGATGAGGTGCTCACCCTGTTCCATGAGTTTGGACACGCGGTGCACCACCTCACGACCCAGGTCGACATCATGGACCTTGCCGGCATCAACGGGGTGCCCTGGGATGCGGTGGAGCTGCCAAGCCAATTCCTCGAGAACTGGTGCTGGACCGAAGCAGGGCTGAACGCCATCAGCGGCCACTATGAAACGGACGCGCCCCTTCCCGACGCCTTCCGAGAAAACCTTCTGGCCGCCCGGAATTTCCAGTCTGCCCTCGGGCTCATGCGCCAGCTTGAGCTTTCGCTCTTTGATTTTCGCCTCCACCAAACCCCGGTGAGGGAAATCGCCGACCTTCGCGCCGTGCTTGAGGCCGTGCGCCGGGAAACCACCGTGGTCCCCGTCGCCTCAGAGAATCGCTTCGAAAACAGCTTTGCCCATATCTTCGCCGGCGGCTACGCAGCGGGGTATTACAGCTATAAATGGGCCGAGGTGCTGGCGGCGGATGCCTTCTCCCGCTTCGAGGAAGAGGGGGTGATGAATCCCGCGGTGGGCGAAGCTTTCCGTCAAAACATCCTCGAACGGGGTGGGAGCGAAGCACCGGAAGCCTTATTTGAGCGCTTTAGGGGCCGCCCCCCGAAGATCGACGCGTTGCTCCGGCACTGCGGCATCGAAGGGACCACGCCGTGACCCTGCGCAGACGCTTTATTGCGGGCGCGGTG
Organism: Gammaproteobacteria bacterium; assembly: GCA_009919975.1. Taxonomy (GTDB): domain Bacteria; phylum Pseudomonadota; class Gammaproteobacteria; order Pseudomonadales; family Azotimanducaceae; genus Salivita. The sequence continues at coordinate 1,358 of RGAU01000046.1, read as the reverse complement.
TGCCCTCGGTGCAGCGCCATGGACCGGGTGGTCATCCTAGAAGATCCAGAGGGTGCCGAACCCCCGCGGCGCGCTTGCGTCGCCTGTGATTTTGAAGAGGCTATGGCGCCGGCGGGACCGCTACCGCAAGCCCCGGCGGGAAAGCACGATCAGCCCCGGCCAGCCGCCCAAACCACGGCCCAGCCCTTGAAGTTCTTCCCGCCGCCGAAGCGCTCGACCTGAGCGACGGGCCGCGCCTTCCTTAGGGGCTGGGCAGGGCTAGGCCGCCTCGGCCATAAACCCAGGCCAAGGTGATGCTTCGGGCGAGAAAGAATAGCGCCAGGGCCGACCACAAACCCGCATTGCCATGGGCTTGAAGCGTCAGGAGCGCGGGCGCGTAAATGAGCAGCGCCGACGCTAGCATGGTGTTGCGCAGCACTGCGCTCTGCGTGGAGCCAATAAAGACGCCATCAAAGACAAAAGCCCCGGCGGCCAGCAGGGGGAGGGCAATGAGCCAGGGCAGGGCGCCCTCTGCGGTGGTCGCGACGGGATCGATGTCCGTAAGTAGGGCGATCAGCTCCGGACCAAAAGCCCAGAACACCGCGCTGCTGGCCGCTGCGCCGCCGACGGCCAGCTTCAGCGCGAGCCAAACCCAGCCCCTTGCTTCCCTTAGGTCCCGGCGCCCGAGCGCCTGACCGACCAAGGTCTCGCAGCCGTGTGCGATCCCATCGAGGCCGTAGGAGACGGCCATAAAGAGATTCATCAGGAGCGCATTGGCGGCCACCACGGTGGTGCCTAGGCCTGCCCCTTGGGCGGTAAACACGGAGAAGTTGGGCCGCAGCGAAGAGCGCGCCGAGGGCTTCCGCGAGGGCCGTGCCCAGGGCGACGCCGGGACCGGCCATGCCCAGCCCAAGCACAAAAAACAGGTCAAAGCCGATGTTTAGAATTTGAGTGAGAAGGGTTAGGGCCAGCACCCGGCGCGTCTCCCCGAGCCCGATGAGGGTCCCCACCATGACGTAGGTGGCCAGCACCGCGGGGGCGCTGAAGAGGCGAATCAGGGCATAGCGCTCCCCCTCTTCCGCGACCTCGCCTAGCCCGTTGAGCCAGCCCAGGGCTTCGGGAATTAAAAATGGCCCCAGGACCCAACATCCCGCAGTGGCCACGCCCGCTACCCCCAAACCCTGCCCTAGAAGCTTGCGAAGCGCTTGCCCCGTAACCTCCGGCGCCTCGCCTGAAGCGGCGCCAAGGAGCTGGGCCACCTGCCCCGTGGTCCCCATGCGCAAGAATCCGAAGCCCCAGTAGAAAAAACTAAATAGAGTGCTTCCGAGGACTACGGCAGCTAGATGTTGGGGTTCGGGCAGGTGACCGAGCACGGCCGC
>RGAU01000045.1 GCA_009919975.1 Gammaproteobacteria bacterium | reverse complement strand
CTCCGGGAACTGATCCCCGATGGGTTGGGGGGGTGGCAATATCGAGAAGCGAGCCTCGGGCTCAAAGCAGGAGACGACGCATGATGGGCAGCAAGGTAGGTCAGGCATGGGCCGCTCTCCTGTGGTTGCTGCTTCCGAACCTGGGCTTTGCGGGCGTGCTCGAGTCCGTAGCGGTGGAGGCGGCCTCCCCCAGCGCCGTGAGCCTGAATTTTCGCTTTTCCGAAGCGGCGCCCGAGCCCCGGATCTTTGAACTCGCAGACCCCCCGCGCTTCGTTGTCGATTTCGCGGACACGACCTTGGGTCCGGCCCTGTCGACGCCCGCCCCTGCGGGACTGCTTCGCGCCCTCATTGGCGCCGAAGATGGGTCCCGATCTCGCTTCGTGCTCACCGTGGGCTCAGCGGCGGAGCTTAGGACCGCCCGGGCTGGCCAGACCGTTTCGTTGACGCTGCAAAGCCCGGGAAGCCCTCCGCAAGCCTCCGCCGGGGAGGGGGCTCAGGTCGAAGCGGTTAATTTCTCCGCAACCCCCGAGGGGGTGGGGGAGCTGCGGATCCTGCTTTCCAAGCCCGTGGCCGTGCCTGCGGTTACGGAGAACGCTGAGGGGCTTCAGCTCCGCTTTCCTGGCGTGCGGGTTCCTCAGGGCTTTCTAGGCCGCTCCGAGGTCCCCCCGGGGACGCCCCTGGGGGCCTATCGTCTCGAGGAGGCCAGCGACGCAACGGTGCTCTCCATCCGCACTCGGGAGGCCGTCGCCTATGCGCTTAGCAAGGATGGCCGGTCTCTCACTCTGAGCCTCCGGGGCCGGGGCGAAAGCGCGCCTCCGCGCTATGCCGGGCAGCGGCTGTCTCTGAACTTTCAGGATGTGGAAGTGCGGGCCGTGCTCCAGCTTTTGGCGGACTTCGCCGGTCTGAATCTCTTGGCAAGCAACGCTGTGGGGGGCTCGCTCACGCTCAATCTTCGCGATGTGCCCTGGGATCAGGCGCTGGATTTGGTGCTTCGCACCCAGGGGCTCGGTAAACGCTTGGAGGGAAATGTGCTGCTGGTGGCGCCAGCGGAGGCACTCGCGGCGCAGGAGCAGGCGGCCATGGCGGCTCGCACGCGGCAGGAAGGCCTGGCGCCCCTGGAAACCGCCTTCCTGCAGGTTCGCTACGCCCGGGCCGCCGATCTCGTGGCGCTCTTTCAGGCCGGCGCCGGGGCCGGGGATGGAGCGAGTCTCGTTTCCGAGCGGGGCTCGGTGCTGGTGGATGAGCGAACCAATGCCATCATCGTGTCCGATACGGCCCCGCGCTTGGCGCGCCTCAAAACCCTGCTGGATCAGCTTGATATCCCCGTGCGCCAGGTGCTCATTGAGGCACGCATCGTCACCGCCAATACGAACTTCGCGAACGAACTGGGGATCCGCTGGGGCGGGTCCTTTGCCCGAGAGCGGGACGGCAAGGTCCTTCGAATTGATGGCTCGGCGGATGGCGCGGGGGCTGCCGTGAGTCTGCCCTTAAACAGTCCCTCCACGGCCTTCACCCTGGGGCTGTCGGGAAATAATGATTTGCTGGATCTTGAGCTGGCAGCGCTGGCCTCGGAAGGGGAGGCGGAGGTGGTGGCCCGGCCCAAGGTGCTGACGGCGGATAAGCAGAAGGCGACCGTTGCCTCGGGGGTCGAGATTCCCTACCAGCAAGCTGCGTCCAGCGGCGCGACGGCGGTGCAGTTCAAGGAGGCGGCCCTGTCCTTGAGCGTCACTCCGCAAATCACCCCGGACGACCGGATTATCATGGCGCTCCAGGTCAATCAGGATACGGTCGGGGAGGTGTTCAACGGGATTCCGAGCATTAATACCAACCAGATCGAGACCCAGGTGCTGGTGAATAACGGCGAAACCCTGGTGCTGGGGGGCATCTTCCAAACCACCCGGCAGCGCACGGAAGACCAGACGCCCCTGCTCGGGGACGTGCCCCTCCTGGGCCGCTTGTTCCAGCGGCGGCAGAGCGCCGACCGGAAGCAGGAGCTTTTGATTTTCATCACGCCGCGCATCGTGGATGGGGAGGGGGGTGATGAATCCGGTGCACGCTAGGGCAGGACAGCGCGCTTAGCCCTCGCTACACTGGAGGCACACCCGGGGGGGTGTGTTTTGAGTAAATTGGTTGCGGCCGCCTCGGGCGGGCTGCCGCACCTTGGGGGGAATGAAGTTAGCCTATGGAAAAGCCACGAAACGTTTTTATTGTGGGTCCCATGGGGGCCGGCAAGACGACCGTTGGAAAGCTCTTGGCCGATGAACTCGGGTTGGAATTTCTCGATTCCGACAAGGAAATCGAAGATCGCACCGGTGCAGACATCGGCTGGATTTTTGACGTAGAAGGCGAAACCGGATTCCGAAAGCGGGAAGCGGCCATGATCGACGAGCTAACGGCGCGCTCCGGGGTGCTAGTCGCCACGGGCGGCGGCGCTGTGCTCCTTGAGGAAAATCGGAAGCGCCTGGTGAGTCGGGGCACGGTGATTTACTTAAATGCCCCCTTGGAGCAACAAATTGAGCGAACGAGCCGAGACCGCACCCGCCCGCTCCTCCGGGATGGAGAGCCTGGGGACGTGCTGGCAGCGCTACAGGAAGATCGGGGCCCGTTGTATCAGGAGGTCGCCGACTTCACTTTTACGGCGGATCGTCGCTCGGCGAAGGCCCTGGCTCAGGAAATCGCACGGGCGCTTGAACAGAAAAGCGGCTGAATTATGAGCGTCCCCTCTCGTCGGGTCTCCGTGGATCTGGGGGCGCGCAGCTACGAAATTGCCATCGGCGAAGGCCTCTTGGATGACCCCACCCTACTTCGGTCCTGGTTGCGGGGCCGAGAGGTGTGCCTGGTCAGTAACGAGACCCTTGCCCCTCGCTATTTCCCCCGCATCCAGGCGCTCTTGCCTCCAGACGCCCGGGTCAGCCACTTCACCATGGGCGATGGGGAGCGATTCAAGAGCTTTGAAACGCTGACGGCCCTGCTCGATACGCTCCTCGCTGAACGCCATTCCCGAGCCACCACGCTCATTGCCATTGGCGGTGGGGTGGTGGGAGATCTCACCGGCTTTGCAGCAGCCGTCTATCAACGAGGAGTCGCCTTCATCCAGGTGCCGACCACGCTGCTGGCGCAGGTGGATTCCTCCATTGGCGGCAAGACGGCGGTCAATCATCCTCGGGGTAAGAACATGATTGGCGCCTTCCATCAGCCTGAGGGCGTGCTGATTGATACGGCCTGTCTCAAAACCCTCCCGGAGCGAGAGCTCCAGGCGGGCCTTGCTGAGGTGATTAAGTACGGCGCCATGCATGACGCCGACTTCTTCGCTTGGCTCGAGGCGAACATGGGTGTGCTTTTGGCACGAGAAGGGGATGCTCTCGGGGAAGCCATCGCTCGGTCCTGCCAGGCGAAGGCTGAAGTGGTCGCGGCGGACGAGCGGGAGGGTGGTGCCCGGGCGCTGCTGAATCTAGGCCACACCTTTGGCCATGCCATGGAGACGCACACGGGCTACGGTCCCTGGCTCCATGGGGAGGCGGTCGGGGCCGGCATGGTCTTGGCCGCAGATCTGTCCGCCCGCTTGGGCCTCCTACCTTGGGCCGACGCGGCGCGCGTCAAAGCCCTGGTGGCCGCGGCAGGCTTGCCGGTTATGGGGCCCGAGGGCATGGCTCCGGAGGCCTACCTAGACCTCATGGCGCTCGACAAAAAGGTGATCGATGGTCGCCTGCGCTTGGTGCTCCTCAGCGCCCTTGGCACGGGCGTGGTCCGGGATGACGTGCCCCTCGTCGCCCTTCGGGAAACCTTGGAGCGAGGGCCGGCGCTATGCCAGAGCCCGACCTAGGGGCTTCCCCCAGGGCCCTGCGTGCCGCGGGGCTGACGCGCGACCCCTTCGCCGAGCCAGGCCTCTGGCCCGAAGGAGAGGGATACCTAGACGACGCCCGGAGCCAAATCCTGGCTCAGCTAGGCGCCCCGGACGCCTATGGTGCGCCGGCGGTTTTGCTCCTAGGTCTCCAGGGCATGGGCAAGACAGCCCTCCTGGCCGGGGCCCTGCAGCGCCTGCCGGACGGATGGCGTGCTCTGGCCCTCAGCGCGGCCAGCGCTAAAACAGAACCCCTAGTGCTCGCCCAGCTGGCTCGGTCCCTTGGCCTCGATCTCGATCTTGAACGACCCACTGCGGTGCTTTGGCGCGAGCTGGAAGATGAGCTCGCCGCGCGTCTGGATATCGGTGAGCGCCTCTTGCTGGCGGTCGATGATGCGGACCGCCTCGAAGCAAAGGCCCTTGGAGCGTTGCTTGAGCATCTTACCCCTCTGCTCGGCGCAACCGTTGGCCTGGTCCTCGCCGGTCCTCCGGCCTTCGAGGAACACTTCGACGCGAGCCTCCGGGAATACGCGCTCGATCTATCCGTGGAACTCATGACCCTATCGCCTCTCCATGAGCCCGGCACCGCGGCCTATGTCTCCCAGCGTTGGGAAGCGGCGTCGGTTGGCGGCAAGGCCCGCAGAGCGCTCGGCTCGGCAGATCTGGCCCGCATCCATTTGCTTTCCGGTGGTACGCCGGGGGTCATTAACGACGTGGCCCGAAGCATCCTGCTAGCGCAGCGCCACCCTTGGCGGCCGCTCCTCGCGCTCATGGGGGTGGCTGCGCTGCTGGCCTTCACGCTGACCTTGTGGATTCCCGACCCGAAGCCGGATTCTGAACCCGCACCTCGGCCCCTGGCACTCGCTGTGCCGGAACCTGAGCCTGAGCCTGAGCCTGAGCCCGAGCCCGAGCCCGAGCCCGAGCCCGAGCCTGAGCCTGAGCCACTGCCGTTCCCGCCGCTAGAGAGCCGGGACCCCGCCCACTATGTGCTACAGCTCCACGTCCTAAGTACCGGTGCCCGTGCTCAAGGTTGGATTGATCGCCAGAAGGTGCCCGACGCCTTTAGCTGGCGCCAGCGCGATCGGGGAGATGTGGTCGTTCTGTATGGAGATTTTGCTTCTGGAGCGGAAGCGCGGGCAGCTGCGGCGCAGCTCAAAGCTCAGGGTCTAGGGGAGGCATGGATTCGGCGAGTGCGGTCCGTGCTTCCTGAGCTCGCGCCGCCCTAGGGGGCGGCGCGTACCGAGGGACCTTAGGGGAGGGTGGTCTCTCCCATGAGGAAGCGGTCGATTTCCCGAGCCGACTCCCGCCCTTCATTGATCGCGCGAACCACGAGGCTTTGGCCACGACGGCAATCACCCGCCGCGAACACCTTCTCCTGGGCCGTGCGGTACTGGCCAAAGTCCGCAGCGAAGTTCGAGCGAGCGTCAAACTCAACGCCCAGCGTTTCCCCCACCGAGGCCTCGGGCCCAAGAAAGCCCATGGATAGCAAGACGAGATCCGCGGGCCAGATTTTCTCCGTTCCCGGGATTTCCTCGGGGCGACCGTTAACCCACTGCACCTCGATCGTTTCGAGAGCGGATACGTGGCCGTTACCGTTGTCGATGAACCGCTTGCCGGAAATGGCATACACCCGGGGATCGTCGCCAAAGCGCTTCGCCGCTTCCTCATGGCCGTAATCGACCCGGAAAATCCGCGGCCATTCGGGCCAGGGGTTGCCGTCGGCGCGCCCTTCGGGAGGCTGGGGCATGATCTCGAAGTTCACTAGGGAGGCGCAGCCATGGCGCAGGGACGTACCGATGCAGTCCGTTCCCGTGTCGCCTCCCCCAATGACGATCACGTGCTTATCCTTGGCAGAGATATAGGCGCCGTCGTCGTGCTTAGAGTCCAGCAGGCTCTTCGTATTGGCCGTGAGGAAGTCCATGGCAAAGTGCACGCCCTCGAGCGCCCGCCCCTCGATGGGAAGGTCCCGAGGCAGGGTAGCGCCGGTGGTGAGCAGCACGGCATCGAAGGCGTCGAGGAGCTCCTGGGCATCGGTGGAGCCCTGCTCGCCGTTGCCTACGGCGACGCCGGTGATGAACTCAATGCCCTCGGCGGCCATGAGGTCAACGCGGCGCTGCACCACGTCCTTCCCAAGCTTCATGTTGGGGATGCCGTAGGTCAGGAGGCCACCCACGCGGTCTGCGCGCTCATACACCACCACCTGGTGCCCAACGCTATTGAGCTGGGCGGCGGCGGCAAGACCTGCGGGGCCCGAGCCCACCACGGCCACGCGCTTTCCCGTGCGCCGGGAGGGGACCTTGGGGGTCATCCACCCTTCTTCAAAGCCCCGCTCAATAATGGCGTGCTCGATGTTTTTAATCGTCACTGCGGGATCGGTGATTCCCAGTACGCAGGCCCCCTCGCAGGGGGCGGGGCAAACCCGCCCCGTGAACTCGGGGAAGTTGTTGGTCTTCAGGAGACGGTCGAGGGCGTCGCGCCAGCGGCCCTGGTATACCAGATCATTCCATTCCGGGATCAGGTTGTAGACCGGGCAACCGTGGGGCTCGGACTGGCAGAACGGTACCCCGCAGTCCATGCAGCGAGCGCCTTGCGTCGTTAGTCGCGCTTCATCCCGCGGGGTGAAGATCTCTTCGTAGTCGAGCATGCGTACCTCGGCGGGGCGATAGGGTGCCGCCTGCCGAGGGAACTCTTGAAAGCCTGTGGGCTTACCCATGGCTGTGCTCCTTAACCGTCGTTCAATCTAAGCCGCGCTGGCTGCCTTAGCCCGCGCCTCAAGGACGCGCTTGTAGTCCCGGGGCATGACCTTAACGAACTCGCTCCGTGCCGACTCCCAGCGGGCCAGCAGCGCTTCCGCGACCGTCGAGCCCGTGTAGTGCTGATGTTTTTCGATCAGGCTGCGCAGCTCGGCGTCGTCGTCCGTCGTGACCGGGTCTAGGTCCACCATCTCCTGGTTACAGTTCCCCGGGAAGGCGCCCTTCGGATCCCAGATGTAGGCGATGCCGCCGGACATGCCTGCTGCGCAGTTCCGCCCCGTGGGGCCAAGGATGACGGCGCGGCCACCGGTCATGTATTCGAGGCCGTGGTCCCCCACACCCTCCACCACGGCCGTGGCGCCGGAGTTCCGCACGCAGAAGCGCTCGGCGGCGATCCCACGGAAGTAGGCTTCCCCGCTGGTGGCGCCGTAGAGGCAAACGTTACCCACGAGGATGTTCTCCTCGGCCTTGAAGGGGCTGACCTTCGGCGGATAAACGATGACCTTCCCGCCCGAGAGGCCCTTGCCCACAAAGTCGTTAGCATCCCCTTCCACTTCCAGGGTGATGCCTCGGGCTAGGAACGCCCCCAGGCTCTGGCCGGCACTGCCGGTCAGGCGCACCGTGATGGTGTCTTCCTCGAGCATGTCGGCGCCGAAGCGCTTGGCCACTTCGTGGGAAAGCATGGTTCCGACCACGCGGTTCGTGTTGACCACGGGGAGCTCGATGTTCACCGGCACTTGCTGGTCCAGCGCAGGCTGGGCCAGGGCAATGAGCTTCTTGTCGAGGGCCTTTTCCAGCTCGTGATCCTGGGCGTCGCTGCCGTAGCGGCCAAGGAAGCCCTCGGGCTCCTCGGGGCGCGCCAGGAGCGCGGAGAGGTCGATACCCTTGGCTTTCCACTGGGTGAGGGCCTGATCGAAGTTCAGGCAATCGGAGCGCCCCACCATTTCTGTGATGCTGCGGAAGCCGAGCTCGGCCATGATCTGCCGGAGTTCCTTGGCGATCAGGAAGAAGTAGTTCACCACGTGCTCCGGCTGGCCCTGGAATTTCTTTCTAAGCTCCGGATCCTGGGTGGCAACGCCCACGGGGCAGGTATTCAGGTGGCACTTGCGCATCATGATGCAGCCCAGGGCCACCAGGGGCGCCGTGGCGAAGCCAAACTCTTCGGCCCCAAGGAGGGCCGCAATGGCCACGTCCCGACCGGTCTTCAGCTGGCCGTCGGTCTGCAGCACCACCCGGGAGCGCAGGTTGTTCATCACCAGCGTGTGATGGGTTTCCACCACTCCAAGCTCCCAGGGGAGGCCCGCGTGCTTAATGGAGGTGAGGGGCGAGGCGCCCGTGCCCCCATCGTGGCCCGCGATGACCAGGTGATCGGCCTTCGCCTTCGTCACCCCTGCAGCGACGGTGCCGCAGCCAATCTCCGCACCCAGCTTTACGCTGATACGCGCCGAGGGGTTGGCGTTCTTGAGGTCATGGATGAGCTGAGCCATGTCCTCGATGGAATAGATATCGTGATGCGGCGGCGGGCTGATGAGGCCCACGCCGGGGGTGGAGTGGCGCACGGCGGCGATGATCTCGTCGACCTTCCCCCCGGGCAGCTCGCCCCCTTCCCCGGGCTTGGCGCCTTGGATGATCTTGATTTGTAGCTCGTCGGCGTTCGTGAGGTATTGGATCGTTACTCCAAAGCGCCCGGAAGCCACCTGCTTGATGGCCGAGCGCTTGGAGTCGCCATTGGGTTCCGGGGTCCACCGAGCGGGATCTTCGCCGCCTTCTCCGGTGTTGGACTTGCCGCCCAGGCGATTCATGGCGATCGCAAGGGTCTCGTGGGCCTCGGCCGAGATGGAGCCATAGCTCATGGCGCCGGTGGCGAAGCGCTTCACGATATCCTTTTCGCTTTCCACCTCGTCTAGGGGTACCGCGGGACCGGCCACGCCGGGCTTGAACTGGAGCAGGCCCCGGAGGGTGGCCTCCCGGGTCGCCACCTCATTCGTGTACTTCGAGAAGCGCCAGTAAGCGTCTTCGCTTTGGCTGCGCACCGCTACCTGAAGATCAGCGATGGCGATGGGGTCCCACATGTGCCGATCCCCGCCCCGGCGCCAGTGGAATTCGCCGGGATTGTTCAGCACGGGAATGCGCTGGCTTTCCCGCTCCGGGTAGGCCAGGGCATGGCGACGGCCCATTTCCTCCGCGAGGACGGCGAAATCGGCCCCCTCAATGCGGCTCGTGGTGCCGCTGAAGCACAGGTCGACCACGCTGGAGGCGAGGCCCACGGCTTCGAAGATCTGGGCGCCCTTATAGGACTGGAGGGTGGAAATGCCCATCTTGGCCATGACCTTCAAGAGGCCCTTGGCCGTGCCCTTGCGGTAAGCGGCCACGACGTCGTCGTCACTTTGGATGTGTGGCGCGTCATCCAAAAGCCCATCTTGGCGCGCTTGCCAGAGGGCTTCAAAGGCCAGGTAGGGATTAATGGCATCGGCGCCATAGCCCACGAGCAGGCACAGATGGTGGACTTCCCGGGCTTCCCCCGTTTCCACCACGAGACCGATGCGCGTACGCGCATGGGCTTTGATCAGGTGATGATGCACCGCGCCGGTGGCGAGGAGCGTGCTCACGGGGATCCGCTCAGCGCTCACCGCGCGATCGGATAGCACCACCAGGCTCGCCCCCGCATCGATGGCGGCCATGGCTTCGTCGCAAATGCGCTTCAGCGCACCGCGAAGCCCGGCTTCCCCCGTGCCTTTTTCGTAGGTGATATCGATGACCTTCGAGGTCCAGCCGCGATGATCAATGTGCTTCAGCGCCGCCGCCTCTTCGTTGGACAGAATGGGGTGGGGCACCCACAGGCGATGGGCATGGCGGCCCGTGGTTTCGAGGAGGTTTTGCTCTGTCGGATAGCACCGCGAGGGCCGAATCGTTACCCATGGATCCCAGGGGGTCGCGCAGCTCCTTCACCAGGGGCTGGAGCATGAAGCTCATGGTTTCGACCGTATAGCCGAAGGCTTGCATGCGGGGCAGTAGGGTCTCGGGCTCGAAGCCGTGGGGTTCGGTGCTGGGGGAAAGCTCAGCGATGTCGATGCGCTGCTCCGTCAGCCAGTCCCCGTAGGGCAGCTGGGCAGCGAAATGGCTCTTGATTTCCTCGTCGGGGATCATGCGACCCGCCTCAAAGTCGATCAGGAACATGCGGCCGGGCTGAAGCCGACCCTTCTTAACGACGCGAGCGGGATCGACGATAACCGTGCCCACTTCGGAAGCCATGATGCACTTATCGTCGTCGGTGATGTAGAAACGGGAGGGGCGAAGCCCATTCCGATCGAGCACGGCGCCGATGTAGTGGCCGTCGGTAAAGGCAATGGAGGCCGGGCCATCCCAGGGCTCCATGAGGCACGAGAAGTACTCGTACATGGCGCGCTTGTCCGCCGGCATGGCGGGGTGACCCTGCCAGGCTTCCGGGATCATCATGAGGATCGCTTCCTGCAGCGTGCGACCGGCCATGAGCATGAACTCAAGCACGTTGTCGAAAGCGCCGGAGTCGGAGCCGTCCGGTTCAACGATGGGGAACAGCTTGCTGATGTCGTCGCCAAAGGCTTCGCTGGCGACCACCCCTTCCCGGGCGTTCATCCAGTTGATGTTGCCCCGGCGCGTATTGATTTCGCCGTTGTGGCTCATAAACCGGTTCGGCTGAGCCCGATCCCAGGAGGGGAAGGTGTTTGTGGAGAAGCGAGAATGCACCATCGCCAGGTGGGACGTGTAGCGCTCGTCCTGCAGGTCGAGATAGAACGGGAAGACCTGCGCCGGGGTCAGCATGCCTTTATAGACAATGACCTTGGAGGACAGGGTGCACACGTAGAACAGCCGGTTGTCCTCGTGGCTGCGATCCTGGCGCACCTGGTGCGTCGCGTGCTTCCGCGCCAGATAAAGGGCGCGCTCAAAGGCATCGCCGCGCACGCCGTCGCTGGCGCCTACGAAGAGCATCTCGATGTGAGGCATGGCGGCCCGGGCAGCCTTGCCAAGGTCCGCGGTGTCAGCGTCCGTGGGGACGGTCCGCCAGCCCAGCGGCGTTTGACCCCCAGCGCGGAGGCATGCCTCCAGCGTCTCCCGGGCCTTCTGGGCGGCCTTTGCTTCCCGGGGTAGGAATACGAGACCCGCGCCGTAGGCGCCGGGTTCGGGGAGGGTCAGGCCGAGTTCTTCCTGAGCCACGGCCGCAAGGAAGCGGTGAGGCAGGCCCGTCAGAATACCCGCGCCATCCCCCGTATTCTTTTCATAGCCCTGCCCGCCGCGGTGATCCATGCAGCAGTTCATGTTTTGCGCATCGGTAATGATGCTGCGGCTGGGGCGACCTTTGATGTCGCAAACGAAACCTACGCCGCAGCTATCATGCTCCGTGCTGGGGTCGTAAAGGCCCTGGCGCTCCGGGAGGCCAAGGCGCAGCTGATCTGCGAGGCGCCGTTTCATAGTGCTCTCCAGCTTTTTGCCCGTGACTGTTTGTGAGCGGCCCTGCGAGTTGCTGCGAGGAGTAGTTCAGATTCGCTTGCAGAACCTCGTCCGTATGGGCCCCCAGGGCCGGGGGGGCGCTGGGTCTTTGCCGGGGAATCTCCCCCTGGAAGGCCAAGCTGCTCACCGCGCGAAGGGATTGGCCGTTGGCGAGCGTGCCCTCCAGCGCCGTGTGCTGCGCCCGGGGATGGGCAAAGGCTTCGGCCAGATCATTGACGGGCCCGAAGGGCACCTTCGCTGCATTGAGGGCTCGCTCAAGGGCTTCACTGTCCTGCGCGCCGAAGGCCCGGTGGAGGATTTCATCGAGCGCGTCTCGATGCTGAACCCGGGCGCCGTTCTTGGTAAAGCGTGGATCCTCAGCCAGCTCGCCTAGGCCCAGGGCCTCGGCGAGGGCGGCGAATTGCCGGTCCGTGCCAATGGCGAGTACGAAATGCTTCCCGTCCTTCGCCCCATAAAGCGTGCCATAGGGCACCACGTTGGGATGGCCCGATCCCATGCGCCCCGGGTTGCGTCCGGCCACCAGGTGGTTGGTCGCCTGATTGGCCAGGCTGGCCAGCGCGGCGTCAAAGAGCGCGATCTGAATATGGCTGCCCTCCCCGAAGCGCTCCCGCTTGAGGAGCGCCAGCAGAAGGGCTTCCTTGAGCTGGTGCGCCGCCAGAAGATCCATGAGGGCGACGGGCATCTTCGTCGGCGGCCCCTCCGGGTCCCCATTTAGGTGCATGAATCCGGTCTCAGCTTGAATCACCGCGTCGAAGCCTGGGCGTGGATCCTCAATCCCATAGGCGCTGACCTGGGCGTAGATGAGCCCAGGGTTTGTGGCGCGCAGGCGAGCGGCGTCCACGCCCAGGCGCGCATCATCCCCAGGCTTGAATGCCGCAATAACCACGTCCGCCTGGGCCGCAAGGCCCTGAGCGATCGCCTGGCCTTCGGGCTTCGTCAAATCCACCGTGAGGGACTTCTTGCCCCAGTTGGTTGCCGCGAAGTAAGCACTCACGCCGCCCCACGGCGCTTCCTCAGGTACGGTCCAGCCACGGGTGGGATCCCCCCCCTGGGGGTGTTCAAGCTTCAGCACTTCGGCGCCAAGCTCCGCGCAAAACATGCCCGTGGCGGGGCCCGCCAGCACGTTGGCCAACTCTAGAACGCGGAGGCCTTGAAGTAGGGGGGTAGCGGGGGATGGGGGCACGAGCAGGCTCCTTCGGGCGCGCGGGACAGGGCGCTTAGCGTACTCTCTTCGCAAGGAACGGTCGCAGGGGAGGATAAAGGTGCGGGAGGTCGCTCATTGCTATGTGGTGGTCGCAGGGCGGGTGCTCCTGCTTGAGCGGGCGCCGGGGCTTCGCGGTGCGGGCTTTTGGGCGCCCCCCGGGGGGCACCTAGAAGCGGGGGAGTCTCCCCTAGAAGCGGCGTGCCGGGAGTGCGCAGAGGAGCTGGGCCTCGCCCTCGCCCCGGAGCGACTCACCTTATTGCGCCGGGCCCCCTTCCGGGAGCGGAAGGGCTCCGGGGTGAATTGGCTTTTTTCGGTCACGCTGGCCGAGCCGCCGCCCTTCTTTCCCGCGGCGGACGCTGCGCGCACGGCGGCTTTTTTTCCTCTGCGCCTGTGGCCCCGGCCCCTCGTCCCCTGGGCCCGGGACGATCTGCTCGCCCTTTCCGCCGCTGCCCCCCCGGGGGGCTGACGGCCTGCTACACTAGCGCCCGCTTATTTGGGGCGACGCCCCGGCGCCTTGCGCGCGCTTAAACCCA
>RGAU01000044.1 GCA_009919975.1 Gammaproteobacteria bacterium | reverse complement strand
GGCCTGGGCGCCCAGGCCATAGCCTTTCCGGAGCACTAGGGTCATGAGCGGCACGGTGAGGCTGCCCGCCACAAAGCCCGGGGTGTCGCAGAGGGACACGATGGGCAGGTTGAAGGCGTCGCACAGCTGCATAAAGCGCGCGGACTTATCGCAGCCCACGGCATCGATGGCTCCGGAGAGGTGGGTGGGGTCGTTGGCGATCAGGCCCACGGGCTTGCCCTCGATACGCGCAAGGCAGGTGATCATGCCCACTCCGAACTCCCGGCGCAGCTCAAGCACGGAGCCTTCGTCAGCCAAGGCGTGGATGACCTTGCGCACGTCGTAAACGCGTAGCCGATTCTCGGGAATGAGGTGGCGCAGGGTGCGCTGGTCGGCGCAGGACCAGTCCTTCACGGGCCCCTGGAAATAGCTGAGGTACTGCTTCGCCAGGGCGACGGCTTCCGCTTCGTCCTTGGCGACGAGATCCACTACACCGTTTTTTCGCTGCACGGATAGGGGGCCCACGGCCTCCGGCGGGAAGACCCCGAGGCCGCCGCCCTCAATCATGGCCGGTCCGCCCATGCCAATGTTGCTGTTTTCCGTGGCGATGACCACGTCGCAGGTGCCCAAGAGCGCGGCGTTCCCCGCAAAGCAGCGGCCCGAGGTGATGCCGATGAGGGGCACCTGCCCGGAGAGCTGGCCGAAGGTCCAGAAGGCAAGGCAATCAAGCCCCGCCACGCCAATGCCGTCCGTATCTCCCGGGCGTCCCCCGCCCCCTTCCGTGAAGAACACCACGGGCATGCGGGAGCGCTCGGCCAGTTCGATGAGCCGATCCTTCTTGATGTGGTTCATGGTGCCCTGGGTGCCAGCGAGCACCGTGTAGTCGTAGCTCATCACCACGGTGCGGCTTCGGTCCGGGTCGAAGAGATCGCCGTTGACGATCCCGTGGCCGGCGACCATGCCGTCGGCCGGGGTGCGCTTGATGAGGTCATCAATGGGGCGGCGCCGGCGCTGTGCCGCAATGAGCAGGGATCCGTATTCCACGAAGGAGTCCGCATCGACCAGATCTTCGAGGTTCTCTCGCGTGGTGCGCTGCCCCGTTTTCCGGCGCCGGGCCACGGCGTCCGGGCGATTCTCATCGAGCCCGAAGCCGTGGCGTTCGATTACCTCGGCGAGGTCCGGGCGGATGTGGTCAAGGTCGACATCCGCTTCCGCCGCTTCCCCTTCCGCCGCCACCTCCGCGGGGGTGAGGGCTGCCAGCATGGCGCCCTCCAGCACCGCATCTCCGGCCTCACAGTGAAGGCTCGCAATCAGCCCGGACCGGGGTGCGCGAATTTCGTGCTCCATCTTCATGGCGTCCATCACGCAAAGGAGGGCGCCCTCGGCCACCGCATCCCCTTCCGCGACGGACCAGTTCACCACCGTGCCTTGCATGGGGGCGGGAAGGGCGATGTCGCCGGCGCTGAGGGTCACGGAGGCCGCGGCCTGTTGGGCGTCTTCCTCGGCGCGGGGGGCAGGCTTCAGGCTTTCCGCGGCAGTGACGAGGGCCTGGGCATGGCGTTCCACATAGGTGGTGTCGATACGGTTTTCCTGCACCGCGGGATCCCGGAGCAGGGCTCGAAGGAGCGGCAGGGTGCTTTCGATGCCCCGCAGGTCGAAGCGGCCGAGGGCCGCCTCGAGCTTGCCCAGGGCCTGGGCGTAGCTGCCCGTAGCGCTGTGGGTGATGACCTTGGCCAGCAGGGAGTCGTAGCGAGGGGAGGGGCGAAGCCCCACCTCGCCCCAGCCATCCACCCGCACCCCCGGGCCCGTAGGCGGGGTGTAGCCCGTGAGCGTGCCCCCCTGGGGCTTGACGTTCCCCTCTCCGTCGAGGGTTTCTAGATTCACGCGGGCCTGGGCCGCAAAGCCCCGATAAGCCGGCGGTTCGCGGAGGCCGAGGCTATCCAAGGTGGCGCCGGCGCCGATGGCCAACTGGCAGGCGACGAGATCGAGCCCGGTGATCATCTCCGTGACCGTGTGCTCCACCTGCAAGCGCGGATTGGCTTCCATAAAGGCAAAGCCCTCGGGGGCCGCGGGATCGACCAAAAACTCAAAGGTGCCTAGGCTTCGGTAGCCGAGGTGCTGGGCAAGGCTCAGGGCCGCGTCCAGGATTCGATCCCGTAGCGCGGCATCGAGGGTGGGGCTCGGCGCTACCTCCAGCAGCTTTTGCCGTCGGCGCTGGAGCGTGCATTCCCGCTCCCAAAGATGCACCACGCCCCCCTGACCGTCGCCGAGGATCTGTACTTCGATATGGCGCGGGGCCAAAAGCGCTTGTTCCAGGTAGAGCGCCCCGTCGCCGAAGGCCTTTTCAGCCTCCTGGGCGCAGCGGGTGAAGGCCTCCGTGAGGTCCTCCCCTTTCCTAACGGGGCGAATACCGCGCCCGCCGCCGCCGCTGACGGCCTTAAGCATCAGGGGACCGGGATGGGCTTTCTGAAAGGCCAGGGCGTCCTCGAGGCTCGTGACCCCTTCCGTACCGGGCAGCAGAGGAACGCCGAGGTTCCTCGCGAGGGTTCGGGCCTCGGTTTTTGAGCCCAGGGCGCGGAGCTGGGCTGGGGTAGGACCGAGGAAGGTCAGTCCTGCGCCCTCGCAGCGCTCGGCAAAGGTCGCGTTCTCAGACAAAAAACCGTAGCCCGGATGGATAGCGGTGGCACCGCTGGCCTTGGCCGCAGCGAGGACGGCGTCTTGGTCTAGGTAGGCCGCCGCGCCGGTGCGAGGCAGGGCCTCGGCGTGATGAGCGAGGCGTACCCAGAGCCCCGCGGCGTCGTCTTCGGCATAGACCGCAACGCTTTCCATGCCCTCGCTGCGCAGGGTTTCCATAAGGCGAACGGCGATCTCGCCGCGGTTAGCGATGAGCACACGAGCAGGGGCCATGAATGCGGTCTCCAGAAGCTAGGCGGACTTAGAGGCTAGGGGCGGCGTCCCCGAGGATGGATACGCGCTCGCCGTAGCGGCGCTCCGGGTAGTAGTCCCAGAGAGCGTGATGCTGCGTGCACCGGTTGTCCCATAGGGTCAGGGTGCCGGGCTGCCAGCGCACCCGGCATTGGAAGCGGGGGTTGCGCTCGATGTGGCGGAACAGTAGATCGAGAATGGCCCGGCTTTCCTCGCGCTTTAACCCCTCAATGTGCGTGGTGAAGCCACTATTAACGTACAGAAGGCGCTTTCCCGTAACCGGATGGCGCGGGGCGATGGGGTGGCGATTTCGCGGATAGTTGCTGCCCTCGGGAGGGGAAACGCCGTAGGCCCCCACGTAGGGAAGGGCGCCGTCGTGGACGGCAAACTTGTCTGAAAGAAAGGCTTGAAGGCTTTCGGACAGGGTTTCCCAGGCCAGATACATGTTCGCAAAGAGCGTATCCCCGCCACCGCTCGGGGGCACTTCCGTGATGTAAAGGGCAGAGCCGAGGGGCGGAACGGCATCGCAGGTGACGTCCGTATGCCAGGCATCTCCCGCCGTGTACTTCGAATCGGCGTCGGTTTTTACCACGAGTATTTCGGCGTCGCCGCCCCGGGCGTGATTGAGCGGATGCACGTGGAGCGTGCCGAAGGCTCGCCCAAAGGCCTTGTGCGCCTCCCGATCGAGCGTTTGCTCGGGGAAGGTCAGCACCAGGTGCTGGGCCCAGGCGGCCTTGATCTCTTCCAGCTGCGCGGTCGTGGGCGCAGCGAGATCAACCCCGCGGACCACGGCGCCGAGGCTCGGCGCTAGCGGCTCAACTTCAATATGGCGCCAGGGCGCTTCGGCGATGGCTTCGCTCATGGGTCTCCCTCCCTTGTCTCCCTGCCCTAGACCTTACGCCAGGGCCACGGGTGGGCCAAGAGGGGAAAAAGGGGGGGTGGTGTGGCGGTGGAGGTTTAGTAGACTCGGGGCTCCGCAGCGCATCAAGCGCCAGCGGCACCGCGCCCCGGGGGGGCGACCGGCGCACCTTTCATTGGGAGAGAATTGGGTATGGATAACGCCAAAAAGTTTTATATCAACGGCGAGTGGGTGGATCCCATCGGTACGGAAACGATGGACGTGATCAACCCGGCCACGGAAGAGCCCATCTGCGCCATCGCGCTGGGCAACAGCGCCGACGTGGACCGCGCGGTGGCCGCTGCGAAGGCCGCTTTCGAGACCTTCTCGCAAACCAGCCGGGAGGAGCGCATCGCCCTTCTGGAAAAAATTATCGAGTGCTACAAGGCGCGCATGGGCGATATCGCCGCCGCCGTGTCCCAGGAGATGGGCGCCCCCATGGGGCTGGCCAACGCGGCGCAGGCGCCGGCGGGGCTGGGCCACCTCATGTACACCCTGAACGCCCTGAAGGCGTTTTCCTTCGAGCAGATGGTGGCCGGCAACAAGATTGTCCGGGAGCCCATCGGGGTTTGCGGT
Organism: Gammaproteobacteria bacterium; assembly: GCA_009919975.1. Classification (GTDB taxonomy): domain Bacteria; phylum Pseudomonadota; class Gammaproteobacteria; order Pseudomonadales; family Azotimanducaceae; genus Salivita. The sequence goes on along the minus strand of RGAU01000044.1, from coordinate 8,891 downwards.
CTGATCACGCCCTGGAACTGGCCTCTGAATCAGATCGCCGCCAAGGTGGGTCCGGCCATTGCGGCGGGGTGCACCATGGTCCTGAAGCCCACGGAAATTGCGCCGATCAATGCGCTGATCTTCGCTGAGGTGATGCACGAGGCCGGCGTCCCCGCGGGCGTCTTCAATCTCGTGAACGGCACGGGGCCGGAGGTGGGCGTGGCCATGTCCTCCCACCCGGACATCGACATGATGTCCTTTACCGGCTCCACCCGTGCGGGCATCTCCGTGGCTCAGGAAGCGGCGAAGACCGTGAAGCGCGTCACCCAGGAACTCGGTGGCAAGTCTCCGAACATCATCCTCGACGACGCCGACTTTGCCGCCGCCGTGTCCCGGGATATGGCGGGCATGTGCATGAACACGGGACAGTCCTGCAACGCGCCGACGCGGATGCTGGTCCCGGAAGCGCGCATGGACGAAGCTGCAGCCATCGCCAAGGCCACCGCCGAGGCCATCGTGGTCGGCGATCCCAGCGATGCTGGCACCCAGGTGGGTCCGCTCGTTTCCCAAATGCAGTTCGATAAGGTGCAGGCCCTCATCCAGAAGGGCATCGACGAGGGCGCTAAGCTCGAAACCGGTGGCGTGGGTCGCCCCGAGGGCATGAACCGGGGCTACTTCGTGAAGCCCACGGTGTTCTCCCATGTTACCAACGACATGACCATCGCCCAGGAAGAGATCTTTGGGCCCGTGCTGTCCCTCATTGGCTACAAAGACGAAGAGGACGCGGTCCGCATCGCCAACGACACGGTCTACGGCCTATCGGCCTACATTTCCGGCTCTGCGGAGCGGGCGAAGGCCGTGGCCAGCAAGCTTCGCGCGGGCAACGTGCACCTGAACGGTGCTGGGGTGAACCCGGGAGCTCCCTTCGGGGGTTACAAGCAGTCCGGCAACGGCCGGGAGTTTAGCGTGTGGGGCCTCGAGGAGTTCCTCGAGACCAAGGCCGTGATCGGCTTTGACGCCGCTTAAGGCCTAGCGCCTAAAAGTCGTTTCCCAAAGCAGGTACAAAGCGCCGGCCTTCGCCGGCGCTTTTTTTTTGCCCCGCCGCGCTATGCTAGGGCCCTTCCGCCTTGGCAGGGACTGGCTCATGACCGCGCGTTTCCCCCATCCCCTCACGACCCTACGGGCTTTTGGCTTTTTGCTTGCCCTGCTTTTTGGGCTGGCTTCGGGGCCCCGGGCCCTGGCCCTGGATGCGGCAGCCTTCGACGGCGAACTTCGGGAGGCCATGGCGGTTTGGGGCGTGCCGGGGCTGGCGGTTTCCGTGGTGGAGCAGGGTTCCCTGGTCTTCGCCCGGGGCTATGGCACGACAGCGGTGAGCGGCGGCCGCCCCGTCACCCCCGATACGCTCTTTGCGAACGCCTCCACCACGAAGGCAGCGCTCATCCTGGTGGATGAGGGGCGCCTTTCCCTAGACGATCCGGTGCAGCGCCACCTGCCCGACTTCCGCCTGGGGGATCCGCAAATGGCCGCGGAGCTGACCGTTCGGGATTTGCTGACCCACCGCAGCGGTCTGCCGAGTACGGACTTTCTCGTGTTCAATCAGGGCATGTCCCTGGAGCTCCAGCTGCCCTACCTGGGGAACACTTTGCCGGCGGCGCCGCCCCGGAGCGCCTTTATCTACCAAAATACGGGCTACCAGCTGGTGGCCCGGGTGCTTGAGCGGGTGAGCGGTGAGCCCTGGCCTGTGCTCCTGCAGACGCGCGTCTGGGGTCCCCTGGGCATGGATCGCACCTTTGCAAAGCGGGGGGCTATCCCCGATGCCCTGCCCCGGGCCCGGCCCCACGACGAGGTTCGGGGGGTGCTCCGGGAAATTGACCATTCCTTCCTTCCCGAGCAGCCCAACGCCGCCGGCTCCGTCTGGTCCACGGTCAACGACATGGCCCGCTGGGCCCAGTGTCTTTTGGCCGGGGGGTTGAATCAGGCCGGGGAACGGGTGCTGTCCGAAGCCGCCGTGGCCACGCTCTTCGAGCCTCAGGTGATGCTGTCTGAGGACGAGTACTACCCCACCGCAAGCCTGACCAAGCCGGCCTGGCGCAGCTACGCCCTCGGCTGGTACCAGCAGGACTTTCAGGGCCGGAAAATCGACTATCACACGGGCAGCCTGAGCGGCTTCGTGGCGCTTCTGGGGCTTGATCGGAGCCAGGGGAAGGCCATCATGGTGATGGCCAATCGGGAGGGGGCGGAGCTCCGCCACGGTGCCCTCTGGAGGGTGATGGACGGCCGCGCGGAGGAGGATCGCTCGGCCTGGTTTGCAGCGGTGCGGGATCTTTACCAGGCTCGGTCTATGAAACGCGTGGCAGCATGGGAGGCCTTAACGAGTCGCCGGCCCTATGCGCCGCCGACCGTGCCTCTCCGGGCCTACGCGGGGCGCTATTTCAGCGATACCGCGGGGCCGCTTAATCTGGTGCTGGCCGATGATGGGTCGCGCCTAACGCTGGAGACGCGCACCCGCCGCTATGGCCTCGAGCCCTGGCACGGCGATACCTTTCTGGTGACCTTCAAGGATTGGAACCGGGGCACCTTTGCCCGCTTCGACCTTGGGCCCGACGGAGAGGTGCGGGGGCTCAGTGCCTTTGAAGCCACCTTCCTCCGCCAGCCAGGGCCGTAACGTAGGCGCCCATCACGGTAATTTCGAGCAAGGCTGAGAGGCCTTCCCCAAGGCCCAGGGCCTCCAGCCCGGTGCTGATTTGGCTGAGGCCCAGGAACAGCACGGCCAGCGCGCCTGCCGCGATCAGCCACCCCGAGATTCCGCCAAGGGTCGGCTGCGCCGGGTTGTCGTTGCGTGCGAGGCGATGCCCCAGCCACCATCCGAAAAGGTAGGCGCTGAGCCCCAGGACGCCCCCGGGGCCGTCGGGTTCGGGCCAAAGCAGGGGGAGTAAACCCAGGGGGGCGAGCAGCACGGCCCCCTGCGGCAGCCAGGGGAGGCGTTCCCACTGGGCGATGAGCGCTTCCCGGTAGCGGGCAAAAAGCAGCAGGCTGAGGCCGCCCAGCGCGAGCCCGCCCACCACGTCCTCGATATCGTGCACGCCCAGGTAGAGGCGGCTTAGGCAGATGCCAACGATCATCACCGCGGCGCCCAGCTTGGCGGCGCGGGTGCCCGCGAAAATCGCCAGAGCGCCCCAGGTCACCACCGCCAACTGGGCATGGCCGCTGGGGAAGCCGTAGCTGCCGCCCACGCGCCCATCAAGGGCGAAGGTCACATCGGGGCGCGGATCGTCAAAAAAATCCTTCAGGAAACTGTTGAGCAAGGCGCTCAGGATGAGGAAGGCGACCAGCTGGTGGCTTTCCCGGGGCTTCCAAAGCCAATACGCCAGGGGCAGCAGCGCAAGGTAGAAGAGGGGGTAGCCCGCCAGGGTGAAGGCTTCGAAAATCCACGTCAGGGCGGGGTGGCGAAGGGGAAGCACCCAGCTCAGGTCATGCCAAAGGGACATAATGTCTCCTTAGTCGGAACGATAGTGACGAATTGGGGCCCAGAGCGCCGCGATGGCCAGGGTGGCCAGGAGCGCGAGCACGGCACCCAGAAGCATGCTCTCCCGGGCGCCGAGCCATCCCGCAAAAAAGCCAATCCACAGCGTACCCAGATTATTGGCCGTTTGCGCGGCCAGGATCATGAGGGCGTAGGCTCGGCCCCGCATGGCGTCCGGGGTGGTGAGCATGACCGTGCTATGGCGCACGGTGACGGTCACCGCATCGGTGGCGCCGACGAGGGCGATGAGCACGCAGCCAAGCCACAGGTGCTCCGCCAAACCAAAGGCGAAGAGGGTGGCGGCGTAGGCCAGGGAAGCGTAGAGCACCAGCCGGCCCTTCGCCCGGTAGGCAGCAAGGAGCAGTGCGACGGCGGAGCCGGCGATGGCGCCGGCGGCGTTGGCGGAACCCAAAAGACCCGTGGCGCCGGCGCCCCCGGCAAACATCCCGAGGGCCAGCACGGGCAAAATCTCCCGGTAGAAGGACACAACGGTAATGCCCGTGTCCAGGAGGAAGAGCCCGGGCAGAATGGGGTGGCGCGCCACGTAGCGCACCCCGGCCACCGTGTCTTGCCAGGCCGTGCTGGGGGCCACCCCTTCCGCAAGGCGCCCGGAGCAGCGGAGGGTGAGGGGGAGTAGTGCAGCGATGGCCGATAGCGCCGCGGCCACGAGGAAGGTGCCCCCGAGGCCGAGCTGGGTGGTGAGCGCTGCGAAGAGTAGGGGGCCGGCCACGGCGCAGGCGTTCCCGGTCCCGTTATCAATGGAGGTGCCCCGCATGAGCTGCTCCGGCGGAAGCACCGCTGCCGCCAGGGCGGCTCGGGCGGGGTTGGCAAACATTTGTGTTGCGGCGGTGAGGGCGATGGCGAGGTAGATGAGCTCGCTGGGCATCGTCCCCTGGGTGCCCAGGAGCCCGAGCAGACCCATGGCCGCGGCGCTCAAGCTGTTGGCTGCGAGCATGAGCGTTTTGCGATTCACTCGGTCTGCAAGGGTTCCCCCCCAGAGCAGGGCGGGAATCTGAACCACGAGCTGGATGGCGCCGATAAGCCCCACGCGCCAGGGATCCCCTTCGCTTTCCAGGAGTGCCTGCGCCGTCCCTAAAATGCGCAGCCATAGGGCGATGCCGCTGGCGACCAGAAGGGCCCAGAGTAGGCGATAATCTCGGTTCCGTAGGAGCCCCTGCGCCATGAATGCGCCATTCCTAAATGTGAATAATTCCCATTCTATGCTAGCCTCCCAGCCTTCTCGCGCCTCTGGAAGGAGTGTCCCCATGTCCCAGCCGCTTTGGGCCCTGCCAAGGGGGCAGCGTGCTCGCGTCCGGGACCTCAGCGACGCGCTTCCGGCGGCTCAGGCGCAGCGGCTGCGGGAGCTCGGCTTTTTGCCCGGCGCGATAGTGGAATGCGTCCATCGCCCGGCCTTTGGGGCCCCCCGGGTATATGCCGTTGCCGGCGCCTGCTTTTCCCTTGAGCGAGAAATAGCGCGGCGAATTTACACCGAGCCGCTGGAAGAGTCTGCCCATGCCTCGTGAGACCGTGCTGGTGGGAAGCCCGAACTCGGGGAAGAGCCTGCTCTTCAACCGGCTGACAGGCCTTTCCCAGAAGGTGGCGAATTTCCCTGGCATTACGGTGCGCCTGGGTCGCGGCGAGCTGCTGGGCCATGGCGACGAAGTGCTGATCGATTTTCCCGGGACCTATTCCCTCGCGCCCATCAGCGGTGAGGAGCGCATTGCCTCCGATGGCTTTCAGGCGGCGCTGGCGCGCCCTGAGCTGCAGCGGGTGCTCTGCGTCGTGGATGCCACGCGCCTCGGGAAAAGCCTGTCCCTTGCGCTTCAGGTGCTTCGAGAAGGCGCCCGGCAGGGCAAGGACGTGCTGCTGGTGGCAACCATGACGGACGCCTTCCCGCCCGGGGGCGGGGCCTTTGACGCGGCGGGGCTCAGCGTGGCCCTGGGTGTTCCGGTCTTTCCCGTCTCGGGGAAAACCGGCGCGGGCTTAGACACCCTGCGCGGTGCCCTCGCGGGCGCCGCTGGTGTTCCCGTGCCGCCGCGCTACGCGGAGCTTCAGGATGAGGCCCTTCAAGCCGAGGCGCAGGATCTCATGGCGCGCTTTGGTGCCCCCGGGGCCCTGCTGCTGCGCGGGCAAACGCGCCTCGATGGGTTCTTCCTCCACTCGATCTTTGGGGGCCTTGCCTTCTTTGCGCTTATGGCCGTTTTGTTCCAATCCATCTTCACCTGGGCGGCCCCAGCCATGGACGGGATCGAGGCGGCCCTTGCCTGGGGCGCCGATGGGCTCGTACCCCTGCTCCCGAGCACGCTGCTCAAGGACTTCGTCTCCGATGCGCTCTTCGGCGGCGTTGGTGCCTTCCTGGTCTTCGTGCCCCAGATTTTCGTGCTCACGGTGATCGTCGGCATTATGGAGGACTCTGGCTACATGGCCCGGGCCGCGGTGATCTGCCATCGCCCCCTGCGCGTCTTTGGGCTCACGGGAAAAAGCTTCGTCCCCATGCTGTCCGGGGTCGCCTGCGCCATTCCCGGCATTTACGCTGCCCGGGTGGTGGAATCGCCGCGAAAACGCTGGCTCACCTACCTGGCCGTGCCGCTCATGCCCTGCTCGGCGCGCCTCCCCGTTTATACGCTCTTGATTGCGGCCTTCATCCCGGCCACGCCGATGCTTGGGGGGCTGCTCGGGCTTCAGGGCTTGGCCATGGTCGGGCTGTATCTTTTCGGGCTGCTCGCGGGGCTGGTGGTGACCTCCCTCGTATCCCGCCTGTCTCCCTCGAAGGACGACGATCTGCCCTTTGTCCTAGAGATGCCGCCCTATCGCGTACCCGCTTGGGGTCCGCTCCTGCAGACGGCGCTGCGCCGGTCGAAGGATTTTGTGACCAAGGCCGGGGCCGTGATCTTTGCGGTGACCGTAGTGGTGTGGGTGCTGGGATATTTTCCGAATAGCGGCGAGGATCTGGGCGCCTCCTGGCTCGGCGGCCTGGGCCGCTGGATCGAGCCCCTCTTTGCGCCCCTGGGTCTCGATTGGCGCTACGGTGTGGCCATCCTCACGTCCTTCCTCGCCCGGGAGGTTTTCGTCGGCACCCTTGGGGCGATCTTTGGCATCGAAGGGGCAGAGGAAAATTTCCTGCCCCTGGCCGATCAGATCCAGGCCTCAGGCATGGGTCTGCCGTCGGGTTTGGCTCTGCTGGTCTTTTTCGCCTTGGCGCTGCAGTGTGTGTCTACGGTCGCCGTGCTGGCACGGGAGAGCGGCAGCTGGCGCCTACCCCTGTCCATGGTGGCAGCGTACCTCGTGCTCGCCTACGGGGCGGCCTGGGTGGCCTTCCTCCTCGCCAGCGCGCTGCTCTAGCGGGGCCCTAGGCGCCTTCGGGTCAGCGTAGGGATGGCGCCGCCTCGCCCTCGGGCACAAAGTGCAGGGCGAGGCCGTTATTGCACCAGCGTTGCCCCGTGGGTCTCGGCCCATCCTTGAAGACGTGTCCCTGGTGGCCACCGCAGCGGGCGCAGTGGTATTCGGTGCGGGGCACGATCAGCTTGAAGTCCCGCTTCGTGCCCATGGCTTCGGGCAGCGCCTGGGTAAAGCTGGGCCAGCCCGTGCCGCTGTCGTACTTCGCATCGCTCGCGAAAAGCGGGGCGTAGCAAGCAGCGCAGTGATAGGTCCCCCGCCGTTTCTCATCGTTCAAGGGGCTGGAATAGGGGCGCTCCGTCGCTTCTTCGAAGAGCACCCGGTAGGCGGCGGCGCTCACCAGGGGGCGCCAGCGCTCCGGCCCCTCGGTCTCCCCGAAGGCGCGCAGGGCGCCGAGCCCCGGCAGCAGTGCCAGGGCCTTGAGCACCGTTCGCCGGCGAATCACGGCCGGGGCTCCCCGGGACGGTAGGTGCCGAGGCTGTGCGCCGCGATGGCCTCCGGGTAGAAGTACACCTCTCGAAGATCGCCAGCGGCATAGCGCTCGGCCTGGTCATCGAAATGGCGATTGCCGGGGATGCGGCTTAGGCCCCCGGCGGTGATGGCCCGAGCCCGGACCTTCTCCCCAAATTCCACTACGGCGACGAAGCTGTTACCCCGATTGCCGTACCAGCGCTGCGTGCCATTGCGCGGGGCTGCGCCAAAGGCCGCCAGCGAACCCCAAAAGGAGGAGGTAAAGGCCACCGGGAGGCTCGGGGCACCGTCGTCATAACGAAGATCGATGGCGCCGCTTAGGCGCTGGAAGCGGTTGATCTCGCCCCAGGGCGTCTCCCAGGTCCCGAAGCCCGTCTCGAGGCGGGCCAGGGCGTCTTCGAGAGCCTTCAGCTGAACGGCCGGTGCCGCTTCCGCCATCACCGTCAGCATATTCCAGCGGTTGGCTCGCGCTTCGTCGCTCACGGCGGCGCGGAGCGCATCCCCCCAGAAGATGGCCACCGCCGTGGCCACGGAATCAACGGCGTAGCGCCGGTCCCAGGCTTCGAGCTGCGCGATGGCCGGGGCCAACCGAGCTTTCGCCGGGGCGTCCCCGGAGAGGCCCGCAAACGCGGCGAAGAGCGGGGGCAGGAGTTCATCGAAGGCCGGCAGGGCTTCGTCGTAGGCGAGCGTCACCAGGCCGTCGAGGTCCACCGCGGTCATGGGCTCTAGCAGGGCCAGGGCATGAATGCCCCGCGCGTTTTCGCTGCCGCTATCCATGTACGGGGGATAGTCCTTTTGCCGCGGGCTGTGCTCTGCGCCGGCAGCGGAGTAGGGCCAGTTATTGGTGTTCTGCACCCAGCCTGTGGGGGGGTTGATGCTGTTGGGGCTTTCTTCGATGGTGTGCAGGCCTTGCCAGTCCGTGCTGGGGTCGCTGCCATCCACGGGATTTAGGTAGTCCAAATCACTTCGGCGCTTGGGCACAAAGTTCGAGTGGAGATAAGCGATATTCCCCGCTGCATCGGCAAACACCGTGTTGTTCGAGGAATTGGTGTGCGACTCCATGATCTTGAGGAATTCGTCAAGGTTCTTGGCTTTGGTTCGGGCGTAGCTCTGAATCAGGGCCTTCCGCGGCGCCTCCATGAGGGCCACGGCAATCCAGCGATCCCCTTCCGCGCGCACGATGGGTCCGTGGTGCGTCCGATAGGTGGGGTAGCGCTCCTCTGTGAAGGTGCCGTCCTCCTGGCGCAGGCGCACGGTGACGGTCTTCTGCTCCAGGGGGCGAAGCTCATCGCCATAGCGGTAGAACAGGCCGTCCTCCTGACGAACGATGGTTTCTTCGAACTCGTCGATGTTGTCCACGGCGCTGGAGGTGTGCATCCACCCGGCTGTTTCGTTAAATCCCTGGTAGACGAAGAATTGACCCCAGGTGGAGGCGCCGTAGGCGTTCAGCCCCTCGTCGCTTTTCACGTGGGCTTCGTGGCGAAAGTAGAAGGAGGTGTGGGGGTTGATGAGCAGCAGAGCG